>DALZNT010000046.1:0-25915 GCA_032005505.1 Clostridium sp.
ACTCTTTTGTAATTTATGGGCCATTCCTGGAACAATTCAAGCGATATCCTTTGTGATTATACTAGAGTATAGAGATTTAAGAATTAATAACTTATATTTGCATAAATATAATAAATTACAACTTTAAGGTGGATTAATCATCCAATTAACTTGTATAATAGAATATATAACTTGAAAATATTGGTTTGAAATGTTTGATAAATATATAAGGGTGTAGTTGTATGTTTAAATTCGGAATAAGTTTATTATTTGTGATTTTTGCTGAAATCATTTTTTATATTGTAGCTATGCAAGCACTTAATAGGGGATTAAGTGGACTTGTAGTTATTATTTTTATAATTGAATTTAGCATTGCTGGATGGTTAATAAACACTGGATACTTAGAGGAATTTAAAAAGAAAGATGAGGAATCATAGTTCATTGAGCTATGGAGCTAAAAGGTTAAAGAACTTTAAGGCGGACTTTATGGAGGATGAATATTTTGTTATTGGTGATAATCGTATAGATAGTTTTGATTCAAGATGGATTGGACCAATTAAAAGAGATAAAATTACTGAAGTCGTTGTTAGATATATAAGATGAGTTTCAAGGCTCTAAAGTGAATATAAGCATATTTAGAAAATAATAAGTAAGTTTTAATTTATCTATTAGATTAGATTGAATTTTATAGGAATATATGTTGTGAAGGAGGTGGAGAATGGAAATTAAAAGAAGGGAACATAATCTCATAAATTGTCTATTTATAATTGTAATGTGTGTGTACGGATATTTTTTAATTAGTATAGTTCTATTTAAAGGTATACCGTTAATAGATTTTTTAAAAGGAAATCATGAATTTATTAGAAAAGTTAATTTTATCCCAACTATAGTCAATATTGGAGATACTACAGCAGGCAGTACGATTGATATACTAGGGAACATTGTTTTATTCTTTCCGCTGGGTGTACTACTTCAATTCTTTCAAAGTGAAAAAAAGAGTAAAATCAGTAGAAGTGTTGTAATAGTTTTAATTATCAGCTGTATTTTTGAGACTATACAGTTTATATTTGCTATAGGTATTTTGGATATAAATGATTTAATCCTTAACACATTAGGAGGATTTATTGGAATTTATATAGTTAATATTATGATTAATCTATTTAATTATGAAATATGTAAAAAGATTATTTGCACTATAGGTACAGTGATAGCAGTTTTCACAGTAATCTGCTATGCGATGTTTATCAGTATGATTATGTAATTTGTTGTGCTTGGAATAGTGGTATTGGATACTTCTTTTTTATTAGGAGTATATGGGGGAATATAATTCTGTTGTCACCATTTATAGAATACTTGCTAATGTATAAAAAAGAACTTAGAAGTATAAAAAATGTAATAAATACATCTTTTATAATTTCATTATCTATTGAATTAATACAGTTATTGAAAACTTTACATACTTAAGTGCTATGACAGGCAGAACAGTAAATATTGATGATTTAATATCTAGTGGCTTATGTGATGAGGAGCTTAAAACTACACCAAATTATATAGTTGATGATGTAGTAATGAGGAACGTATGGGGAGATTTTTCTAAGGATAAGTGTGTACAAAAGGTGTTGGAACTAGAGGAATTAAGTATTGAGAATTAACATTACAATAAAGTAAAGAGGACTTCAATTAGTCCTCTTTGTTTTCTACTACTTCAAATAGTATTTTCGCTTTCTTTTTCAGAACTGTTAGATATTCTTCAAGTAAAATGTATAACCCCATAAAAAGTAGGATTGTAGAAATTATTATAGGGATAATTAAAACTGATAAACCTGTATTTTCTACGGTAGTAATAAATTTTCCAGCATTAATGGACCAGCCTGAAACGCTGTTAATATAAAGTGAGGCACATATTAATAGAGCTACATCTGAAAATGCTCCAACAATTGTAAGACAACATCCAACTATAATTTTCTTCATAAATAACCCCCAATATTTAATGAAAATAAGTTTATATAATTATTCTTTGTGGATTTATTATACAATTAACCCGTATAATAGTATATACAGCCTGGGATATTATATTAATTATTTGTGATAGATTCTTAAGGAGCAAGACTGCTAAAGCACTGAACAATAAACTATAACTGAAGAAGTAGTAGAAATTCATTTTAATTTATTGTATCTCGGGAGGGGTTTTAATGTATAAATATATTTTAGTAGAAGCTCAAAATGAAACTATGTTTAATTCATCAGATTACGAAGAGATAATAAATAAATATGCCCAAGCTGGGTGGAGATTTGTTTCAGCAATTCCTAAAAGTTTTACAGGTCATGGTGTGATAAAGAAATTTGACTTAGTTTTTGAAAAAGAAGTTAAGGAACTTCAACACGGATTTTAGGCGAGGATGAATATTTTGATATGGAGGGGAAAATTGAATTATAAATTTAGTTATTATAAAGAAGAAGATTTTGAGGAAATGCTGCAGTTGGTCCTTAATTCTTATCAGTGGGAATATCCTGTTTGCGGTTTAAGTAGGCTGGAATTTGCAAAAGGATTGCATCCTGCCTTTACAAGGCATTATCATGCTTGGCAGCATACTGTGGGTGTTTATCGTGAGAATGGAAAAATTGTAGCCTGTGTGTGGAATGAGGGCAATTATGATGGGGAAGTATTTTTTCTGTTTGATTCTAAAAAGCGTGGCGAAGATAGAGAATTACTAAGGGATATGATTAAGTTTGCTAAGACACACGCAAATGGAGTAAAGGATGATAGGCGGACAAAGTACCTTAATTTGTTTATTCCTGAGTGGAATGGGATATTGCAGGATATGGCTTTGGAAGCAGGCTTTAATAAAATGAACTGGGGAGAAAACTTAAATATCCTTCCTTTTGAGAAACAACAATTTGAAGTGAAGCTTCCAGAAGGCTATACCATAAGGGATGGAAATGAAACGCCTGATTTTTATCTCTCAAATACCCACCGCTTCTCTTTTGGCTATGGTGGAAAGGATAATGCCTGTGAACATGGTGAGGAGGCTTTTCATAATTTAAGGAAAATGAAGCATTATAAAAAAATTTAGATTTATGTGTGTTAGACGAGCAAAATAGACCTGTTGCAATGGCTATTATCTGGTACGATGAAAGTATGCCATACTGCGAATTAGAGCCTCTTGGTGTATTGTGGTGGGAACGTAGAAGGGGAATTGCAGCAGCTATTTTGCATGAAGCAGCAAATAGAGTAATGCAAGAGTATCCTAATTGTAAGGGAATGCTGGGAGGCGATCAGCAGTTTTATCAAAGCATTGGATATAAGAAAAAGGCAGCTATACCATGTTATAAATGGGAATTAGAAGTTTTCATTTCATGGGAAAAGGAATCTGCCAATAAGAATTATACAAAAGAAGTTTAGATAGAATAATCTGTTATGAACATTAAGGGGGAAGTCATGAAAAAACTAATACTAATAACATTATTTTCTATAATGATATTTAACTTTACAGGTTGTGAAAAGAAGAAAGTATCTCATTTAACAGCTGACACAGAGGCAGCTCAGCAAGTAGATTTTGAAGATAGTAATTTAGTTATTGAAATTAATAGAGATATTTATAAGCCCATGCCAGTAAATATGTTAGTATTCATTGATGAAAAACTATGCTTAAACAGCGACGAACTTACAGATGGAATGGAAATCATAAGTGCTAATCTTAAGGTTGAGAATAACAAACATATTATCACTGTTGTAATTGATGGTGAGGTTAATTCATCAGTACTTATTGAGACTACTGGTGAAAAGCAGTGGGTTATAATTGAGTACAGTTATCCTGGAGTAATGTATAACATCTCTAATGAGATACCTTTATTTGATTAACATTATTTAATTTATAGGAGGAATATCATGAATATAGTACAGGTTGTTATCGGGAGCATAGTAGGAATGATATCAGTATTATTTGGGATTTATGTGTCTTTTACTGCAAGGCGTAAGGGTCCAATTTTCTTAAATACATATATATTTGCTTCTAAGGAAGAACGAAAAACAATGGATATTAAAGCAGAATATAAGCTTGTTACCATTATATTTGGGTGTTTAGCTATAATTTTTGCATTTTTATCATTATATATTTTTACACAATGGAAATGGTTATATGTTTTAATGTGGGTATTGATTATATTTGTTACTGTATATGCAATTATTGATGCAATAAGGACTGAAATGAAGAGAAAACAGTGAAGTCATTATCGTTAAAATTGGAGTTTGTAGGGGGATAAAATGGGTAAATATTATTTGTTTAGTGATTTCAGTGAGAAAAGTGGATTTTCTTTGGTTGCGGATGATTTTAAGAAAGATATTAAAAATTATAATCAAATTGTTTTTATTGCATCATCTCCAACAGTTGGAGAGATAACTGATAAATATGTTGAAAAATATCTAGGTTGGTTTGATAGAATTGGAATACATTTTGAAAATAAAGTTGTTTTAGACAATCGTATAGATTCTAAACATATGATTAATGCAATTGAGAATGCATCATTGATTTACTTGATGGGTGGTACAACACCTTTGCAAATGGAATTCTTATTAAATAATCAATTAATTGGACCAATACGTAAGGTGGATTGTTTAATAATGGGATTAAGTGCTGGTGCAATAAATATGGCAAAGACATCAATTTTAACAATGACGTGCGAACATGATGAACAAGAAATCTATAATGGAATTGGGCTTGTAGATAAAAGTGTAGAGCCACATTTTATCTTATCTAATTTTAATGATGAGTTAAGAGAGTTATCATATAAATATTCAATTTATGCAATGTGTGATGAAAGTGCTATTATAGTTCATGATGATGAGTGTTCTTATTATGGAGATATATATTTACTAAAAGATGGTGAATTGGAAAAAGTATGTTATTAATAAATTCCAAATTGTCATGGAAAGGGAAATAAAAATGATTCAATCTATTGTACATATTGCTTTAGTTGTTAAAGATTATGATGAAGCAATTGAGTTCTACACAAAAAAACTTAACTTTACTTTAATTGAAGATACATATCAACCTGAGCAGGACAAACGTTGGGTAGTGGTAGCGCCACCAGGGTCTACTGGAACTACAATATTACTTGCAAGGGCTTCCAAACCAGAACAAACACCTTTCATTGGAGATCAAGCAGGTGGAAGAGTATTTTTATTCCTTGGAACAGATGACTTTTGGAGAGATTACAATGATATGTGCCAAAAAGGAATTGAGTTTGTAAGGAAGCCTAAAGAACAGGATTATGGAATAGTTGCTGTATTCAAAGATCTATATGGAAACCTGTGGGACTTAGTTCAATTCAAAGAAAACCATCCCATGTTTCAGCGTGTGAATTAGGAGAATATTTAATTGTATTATAGTTCACTAGGGGGAAGAATCATGTTAGAAAAATCATTTGAAAAAAAGATATGAGTTATGAAATAATTTTAAAGTCTATATTAGAAAAATATCTAAGTGTTTTGAAATCAAATCTTGTTGGTATATATGTCCATGGTTCAATTGCCCTAGGATGTTTTAATTGGAACAAGAGTGATATTGATTATATAGTAGTGGTCAATGAACCACTATCACAGAAGGTAAAGATGAGGCTGATGGATATTACACTACAGCTGGATGCCATTGCTCCGTTGAAAGGTTTAGAAATGAGTGTAGTCTTGAAAGAGACTTGTCTCAATTTCATATATCCTACATCTTTTGAATTACATTATTCTAATATGCATAAGGAATGGTATTTAAAAGATCCAGTGGAGTATTGTGAAAAAATGAATGGTTTAGATGAAGATTTAGCAGCACATTTTACTATAATAAATCAGTATGGTGTAGTTTTATATGGACCTCTAATAGAAGAGGTATTTGGTAAGGTTCCAAAGGAAGATTATGTAAAAAGTATTAAAGCTGATGTTAAAAATGCTAAAATTCATATTTTAAAAAATCCAGTTTATATTATTTTGAACTTATGTAGAGTAGCTGCCTATCTTCGTGATGAGGTAATTCTCTCTAAAGAACAAGGTGGACACTGGGGAATAGCAAATTTGAAAGATTGCTATGAGGGAATTATTACAAAGGCATTAAATAGTTATAGAACTGATGAAATAATGACTATTGAAAAGGAAGAAGCAGATAACTTTTGTGCTTACATGTTAAATGAGATAGATGATTATTAGTATATTTCAAAGGAAATCATTGACTATATGAGATAATTAGAGACAATAGTGGTAAATTGCTTTCTAAGCTTCATCACAAAAACCATTAGATTTTTCGTAATAAGCATAAGAAATTTGCTCCTTTGATGTTTTAAGTGAATAAACTATAAAATACCTACACTAAAAGGTCTTATGGCCCTTTGGTGTAGGTATTTTATAGTTATTTAGTTTACCGAGAAATGCATGTCTATTTATAGCTTTTGTAGTAAAATAATGTATGTAAAGACAAAATAAAAAAAGTTAGGATAAAAATGTCGCAAATTTAAGTTTCGTTCGTTATATTGGTTGAGAGTACTCTTAAATGATAAGGAGTGATTAAGTGAAGACTTCATCAGATGAAAATTTTCAAAATGACATGTTAGAAAAACTTTATAATGCTTACGAAAATAAAATGTATGGCATTGCATATTCAATTTTAAATAATGTGGGACAAGCAGAAGATGCAGTTCAAGATGCATTTATTAAGTTAATCCCACATCTTGGAGATATAAAAAGGGTATCAAGTGTAGAGACTAAGCGTTTAGTAACATATACAATAAAAAATATTGCAATTGATATATATCGTAGAAATAGGAAAGAAGTAGAATTATTTGCTAAAGGTGTAGACGAAACAGCCATAAGTGGAAATCAATATGAAATTAATTCTGTAAAAACAATAGAAGATAGACAAGTTGTCGTACAATTACTTTCTAATTTACCATCAAAATACCGTGAGATAATTAGGTATCGTTGTTATTACGAACTCAGTTATAAGGAAATATCACTATTACTAAATATCAATGAAAAAGTAGCAGCTAAAAGATGTGAACGTGCAAGAAAGTTGTTAAAAGAAATGATGGAAAAAGAAATGGAAGGAGAGAAGTTGTATGGATAATAAAAATGATATTGATAGAATGATGTATCTTATAGGTCAAGAAGATGCCATGGAAGAATTAGATAAATTTACAGAACCCCATGATTTCTCAAAAGAATATGAAAGTGAGAAGATGAAAATGATTAAAAAGAAAAATAGTGTAGAGCCTATTCCTAGTAGAAAAGGAATGTTAAAGAAAAAGACTATAGTGCTTATTGTAGCTATTGTAGCTACATTAGCAATATCCGCAACAGCTTATGGAGTTTGTCAAAAAATATTATTTACAGCAAGTAGAGATGAAGAAGCAGGAACTGTTACTTATGATGTGGAGTCAGAAACTGAAATTAATGAAATACCTCTAATAAATATAACTCCAGAATATCTTCCAGAAGGTTATTTACCACTTAAAAATGCTCCAGGAAAATACTCTCCTAATGGGGATCCAGGTGCAGAAGGGGGTATACTTATATATCAAAGCGATTATATATGTCAACCGGAGAGTTCTGGCATAAGTAATTTGGAGGAAACCATTATAGGAGGTGTAAAGGCATATATCTATACAAGTGAAGATATGCTTTATAAATATAAAATTGATTTGATTTATGAAGAGGATGGTCAAATTATTTCAGTTGGAGGCTCTTGCTCTTTAGATGAACTTAAAAAAGTAGCTGAAAACATTAAATATGAAATAGTTCCTGGTAAATTCTTAAATCTCTATGATCCAAATAGCGAGGTTTATATACCGCCTATAGATCCAGCTGACGATGTTTATACAGCCCCTGCAGTTCCAGCTGATCAGGTTTTTAATTTTGGTGAAGAAATGAAGTATGATATGTTAGATGAAAGTCCTATGTTCACTGTAAATAAAGTTGAAATTTTGGATAAGTTACCTGAAGTAAATAAAAATTATTTTTGGGATTATGGTGAATATCTTGATGCAATAAATGAAGATGGAACATTGAAGGATTACGAAAGAAGTGTTTCTATCAAAAGGAAAAAAGATAAAATAAATTATGTTACTGAAACTGCTGGCAGAAAATTTGCTTATGTAACTTTAACCTTGAGAAATCCTTTTGATAAGGAGTTAAAAGATATAGTGGTTTGTCCAATGATTGAATACAGAACAAAGTCAGAAGATGGCACATTAGAAGCATTTCCGGGGGATAGAAGAAGCGGTAATGATATTGCAAAGGGTGAAGAACCCATATATTTTGATCAATCAGATTACTCAGGAAATAAATTCTTTTACTGTGATTTAGCACCAAATGAGACTAAAGAGATTAATTTAATTTATTTATTAGATGAGGATCATATTGATAATGCTTACTTTACTCAAAGAGGCAGGAGACAGAGAGGAAATGATAATATTTTTGTATATTATTTTAAGATGAAATAATTGATTGAAAATAAAAAGGTCTATCTCAAAATTATTTTGACCTTGTGAAAAAACTCTGAAAATTACAAATAGTATCAGCTTTCTATGGTAAAATAAAAATATCATAGGAGGCTGTTTTATTATGGGAAAAGAAAGATTAAGCGAGGGAAAATAGAATGATATATTTAAATACTTTTATCTTTCCAAATGAAGATATGGAATTTGATTTTATAATAAGCGAAAAAAGAACTTGTTATGACTCGTTTTACCCATTTAAAATACTATCTAAAAATCGATTTGAAAGAATTGATTTCGAGCGGATTACTATTTTGTATGGTGGGAATGGATCAGGAAAATCAACAGCATTAAATGTAATAGCAGAAAAAACAGAAGTAAATAGAGGGTCTATCTACAATAAATCTAATTTTTATTCTGACTATGTTAATTTATGTGAAATGTATCTTGAAGATGAAATACCTGAAAAAAGTAGAATTATAACAAGTGATGATGTATTTGACTATATGCTAAATATTCGCAATATCAACGAGGGAATTGATCAAAAGAGAGATGAAGTTTTTCAAGATTATTTAGATGCAAAATACTCTAGTTTTCAAATGCATTCCATAGAAGACTATGAGCAATTAAAAAAGGTGAATAATTCTAGAAGAAAAACTCAATCTAAGTTTGTACGCGAAAATTTAATGGATAATGTAAGAGAGTATTCCAATGGGGAAAATGGATTCAGATATTTCCTTGAGAAAATAGATGAAAATGGACTATATATACTAGATGAGCCTGAAAATAGTCTTTCTCCACAACGCCAGATAGAGTTAGTCAAATTCATTGAAGATGCCGCACGCTATTTGGGCTGCCAATTTATTATAGCAACACATTCTCCATTTATGCTTGCTATGAGAGGTGCTAAAATATATGATCTTGATGAAAATCCAGTTGATGTAAAAAGGTGGACAGAATTAGAAAATGTTCGTACATATTATGAGTTCTTTAAAGAACATGAAGATGAATTTTAGTATTTCGGTATAAATAAGTAGAAAAATAAATACGAAAAGAAAATAGCAAACTCTATCTTGAGATTTGCTATTTTTATTTATGAATTTATATAACTTAAATCAAATATCAGCAACCTCTTAAGATGACTGAGTTTGATTATCTACAGCAGCCTCTTGTTTAACCTGTTACAATTTTCCTTGACCATGACAAAGTTGATAGATATACTATGTAATATGAGCGTTATGATTATATAGATGTGAAAAATTTCTGGGTTTATTCAAAGCAACCTATGAGGAATTAAAGATTAATCCTAACTCTATAATGAAAAGTTATAAAATAAGAAGTGGAGAATATCTATAATGTGGGTTGGAGTACAGGTTATTATATTTGTCGGTTTAGTTTGTGCTGCATTAATTCTACCAAAGACTATATATTCAATTTTAATAGGTATTGGTGTTATATTTGCTGTGTGCGCAGTATTCGCGAATTGGTTATTAGTAATTCAAATATTTAATATTTTAGCTGCTGGCGGCTTGGGATTTAAGATTATTGAGTCTAGAGATAGTTATTTTGAGAAAATATATACAAAAATAATGAGGATTGGTAAGGATAATAATAGATTTCGAATTCCAAATGATTCTAAAATTCCAGTGATAACAGTGATTTGTTCTGTTATAATCATCGTACTATACTTTTGGAGTTTTTATACAATTGACGGTGAGTTTAACAGTGTTTTAATCACGCCATTTGAATGGTTTGAATACTATAATTTTATAGATGTTATTAGATATATTGATTTTTCAGGTGATGTTTTACTGCTATATTTTTCATGTGTTTATGCAAAAAAAAATATAGAAGTGTTTGTTATACCTGCAATCATTAAGGTTGTAGTTATGGTAATGTTGGAAGTGTATTATGGTATCACCCTAGGACACTGGGGGTATATCACTAAAAATTGGTTTGTAGCAATAAGCTTTATCATTATTTTTGCTATGTTTTTACTAGTGGTAAATAACAGAATAAAATCAAAATTACCTACAGTTATAGCATCTCTGGCTCCTGTAGTAGTTTCTATAATTTTATGCGTGCAACATAAGCCGCCTTTTGTTTATTCTGATGGAGCTGTGGCTTTATCTTCATTAATATCTTTCATAGCATATTGTGTAGGATATGCAGCATTAGCTTATGCTTTAGATAATAATCACAGAGAAGCAATATTATTTTAGAATATAAAGAGATAGCAAATCTTATTTAAAAGATTTGCTATTTTTTTATTAATTTATATAACTTAAATCAAATCATCTAAGCCATTCACTGTAGTTTGTTCATCCTCATTAATAGGGATAACTATGCATTTCTGGCCATCAATTATTTGAGATTTTATTTGAGATATTTTTTCAGGTTTTACTTGAAGGATAACGTCATAGTGAGGTGTAACTTTATTATTTTCATCTTCTAAATTTGTATCCTCAGTTTTTTCTATATCATCCGGCGATGCTTCCGTCAAACTAGATTCTGGAGATTCTTCTAAACTATTTTCTAAAGCTTCCTCTAAATTAGCTTCTAAAACTTCTTCTGAGCTAGTATCTAAAGTTTCTTCTGTAACATTTTCATCCTCAACCTGTTCAGATGACGTAGTTTCCTTATCTACAGCAGCCTCTTGTTTAACCTGATCAAGTTTATTTTGTAGTACCTCAACTTGCTTCTGAAGGTGCTCTTCCTTTCTTCTTTGAGAACTTTCTTTAAGAGTTTTTGAGTCAATTAAATTCTCTGCCAAAGGAAGGTCATCACTAAAGCATTCCACATAGGATTTTTCAATCTTAGCAGTAACTTCTTCAGGAACTCCGCTTTCTAATAAAAGGTTTTGTATATCATTTTTTGATAAAGTTATAGGTTCACAATCAACATCTTCATAGGTAGCATTGTATTCCTCTATTATAGCATTTAGATTTTCTTGGATTTCCATAAAAACTTTATCAGCCTTTTGTTCATCATCACCCATAGAATCTTTAATAATTGACTCAAAGGTTTCCTTTTGTATAGTGGCAGTTTGTTTTGAATAACAGCCTAAAGCATTTTCCATTAATTCAGGATGTGGATCCTTTGCATTTTTAGTGTAGTACATAATAGAGTTAACATCTGAACTTCGCTCAATAAAAGCAGGGAACACAAAGCCATGAGTTGGAACCTCAACCACCCAATCTCTGATACGTGCTGATATTCTATTTTCCTCTTCACAGTATCTAAGACCAGGCTCAGAAAGGGAAACAGGACATATTGCACATAGCACGTACTCATAGACTTCTTCAGATTCATCCAGCTTTGCATTATCAGTGGTTTTAGTAATAACATCATAAGCATCATGGAAAAGAAGTATTAAGATGTTACCAGTATAATCATAATTATCTATAATGGAGTCATAGAAATCATCAAGAAGAGTATTATCCTTTAATTGACTTTTTTTAAGCTGCATAAGAGAAATTTGTCTTTCATTTATATAATCTTCATTAACAGGAAAGTTCAGTTCTAAAATATTATTACCAATGGTTCCAGAAAGAACTTTTTTAGCAATTTCCATGTATTTAAAGAACTCATCATCATCTAAATTTAGAAAGCTTTCTCTAAATTTTAAAATAACATTTTTTTCTCCATTAACATAGCAGCCACACATTTTAGTGAAGGTGCAATGATCTTTCTTTAAACGTCTTTTTAACTCAAGTATATCTTTTTTTCTCATATATAAACCCCTCAATCTAGTATTTCTATTTGCAGGTATTTTATTGGAAACTCCTTCTCATATACATTAGAAGGAGTGCTCGTCTCAGTAAGTTCGAGTGACTAAATCACGAGTGCCCTTTAAAGGAGAGATTTAGAATCTAACTTGACTTCGTGTTAGCCAAATCCAAGATGCACGCTGTGAAAGTTCTGCTTGCCCAATCAAAGATTTGGAGCATCACTTTTGGACACTCACTTACTAGTATAGTATTTTTTCCATATAATTTAAAGATATTATCCTTTTAAACTTAGTGCAACAACTATTTACTCTGATAGAGAGGTAACTTACTTTGATTCTAACAATGTAGAAATACATTACTATAAATAGAGGGTACTATTTATATAGTATAGGGGGAAGTCCAGACCTTTTTTACTTATGGGGAGGAGAAGCATATCTGTGGAGAACCAAAATTAAAAAATCTGTCTAAACTTTTAAACATAAGCCAATGATATTAAAAGTATCCTTGGCTTATGTTATAATTTTTAGTAAAGTATAGTCAAAAAATCTATTTGACTAATAGACAAATATGGCTTTATGGAGGAAATATGATTATTTTAATTACGGGTTGTTCGCATTCAGGAAAAACATTACTGGCACAAAAATTACTTGAAAAATACAAGTTTCCGTATATGTCTATTGATCATTTGAAAATGGGACTTATCCGAAGTGGAAATACAGCGTTGACACCAGAAGATGATGCCGATTTAATAAATTATCTTTGGCCTATTATTAGGGAAATTATCAAAACAAATATTGAAAATAATCAAAATATTATCATTGAGGGCTGCTATATTCCATTTGACTGGGAAAACAGTTTTGAGCAAGAATACCTGAAAGAAATTCAATATTACTGCCTTGTTATGACTGAAAAATATATCAATGAGCATTTTGGTAACATCAAAGATTGTGCTAATGTAATAGAACAACGCATAGATGATTCATTTTGTACGAAAGAAATGTTAATTGAGGAAAACGCCCTAAATTTTGATATGTGTCAAAAGTATGACTGCAATTATATTTTGATAGATGATGATTACAATGTAGACATTGAATTGTAAATTCAATTACAGTTTATAAAATAGACAAAATGTAAGCAGGAGGTGATAAAAAAACATGACTATAAGAAGATACATTTCCACTGATTGCAATAGTTTGGCTAAGTTGTTTTATGATACAGTTCATTTTGTTAATGCAAAAGATTAATTTTTTTTAACAAAGAAAATTGATGCAAAATTTTTTGAAAGAAGTAGCGATGAAGAAAAGGGTTACATAACATTTCAAGTTAGTGATTTAGAATGGACTGCTGATTTGGTTATAGAAATGCAGGATAAAGTAAAGGTTATATCTCCACCACAATTAAAAGAAAAAGTAAAATTACGAATAAAAAAGATTAGTAAAGTTTATAAAGATGACATATAGGTGTCATCTTTTTTAGTATACAATAACCTAAGAAAGGATGTGATGAATGATGAAAAAAGAAATACTTACATTTATTTTTGATGGATATGCTGACTGGGAGAGTGCTTATATATGTTCGGAACTTAATGCCCCAGAAACAGATTATGTGGTTAAGACTTTAAGCTTTGACAAAGAACCTAAGATGTCTATGGGCGGTTTTCAAACTGTCTCAGATTATTCTATAAATGATTATCCAAAAGAATTTACAATGCTAATATTAATTGGTGGTAATGCATGGATGGAAGATAAAAATAATGATATTAAACCTATAGTTGATTATGCAGTTAATCATAATATTCCAGTAGCAGCAATTTGCGGTGCAACTTTTTTTATGGGTGAAAATGGTTATTTAGATAATAGAAAACATTCAAGTAATACGTTAGAGTTTTTGAAGTTTAATGCTCCTAATTACAAAGGCGATAGTAATTATGTTGAGAAACAAGCAGTGAGTGATTGTAATGTTATTACTGCAAATGGAACAGCTACATTAGAATTTGCTAAAGAAATTATGTTATATTTAAATATTAAACCTGCAAATAAGATTGATGAATGGTATAAATTTCATAAACTAGGTAACTATCAATTATGATTATGTAGGTGAGAAGTAAAAAAGGGGGATTTATTTGAATACTATGAATGCAATATTAGCCAGGGCTAGTTACAAGGGAAAATATATGGATACTATAGTTCCAAGGAGTGATTTGAAAAAGATTATAGAAGTAGGGTTGGCTGCTAATCTTATAGATATGGGATTATTTGATGTAAAGCAATTTAAGTTTACATCAGTGGAAGCCTAAGATTTTCATTTAGGAAGAGGTAAATAGTTTAATAAATCAGAAGATTTTGAGTACATGTAAAATTGATATTAATGAGATAAGTGAGCTAAAACGAGTCGAGTTTCATTAATAATGAGGTTTTTAGCCTTAGGTATTGAAATTGAATGCCTAAGGCTATTTTTATAAGTAGAAATAGAGTATCATAAGCAATGCTATATTTACAAAATATAAAAAACAGATAAATAAGAGGTAAGCAAATTAAGTGATTGACATTTTTTACTTTCAAGACCTTTCACCAACTGTAAGTGTTTTATTTTAGCAATTCCATTTATAATAATTATAGAAGATAAGAATTAGTAATAAATTAAATTCCGGAGTTTTATTTGTTATCTATAAAGTTATGAGGTGAAAGGTGATTATAATGATAGAGAGAATATTAGAAGTTAAAGACTTAAAAAAATACTATGGTAAAAAAGATTTTGCAACTAAGGCTTTAGATGGAATCAGTTTTCAAGTAATGAATGGTGAATTCATCGGAATTATGGGAAGTAGTGGTTCAGGAAAAACAACATTACTTAATTGTATTGCAACCACAACTCACCCTACAGAGGGTAATATTTTATTAAACGGAGAGAGAATCGATGACTTTAAAGGAAATAAATTAGCAGATTATAGAGGAAATAAGATAGGTTATCTATTTCAAAACTTTGAGCTACTAGAAAATTTAACTGCAAGGGAAAATATGTTGCTTCCAATGGCTATTCATAATAAATTACAGAATAATAGTAAGGTAGAAGTAGAAAAATTAGCAGAGTATATGGAGATTACAGATGTATTAGATAAATTTCCTAATGAAATTTCAGGTGGACAAAAGCAACGTGTTGCAGCAGCAAGAGCTTTAATTTTAAATCCACAAATTATTCTTGCAGATGAACCTACAGGAGCATTAGATTCTAAAAATGCAAGAGCATTAATGCAAAAACTGTCTGATTTAAATGAGGATCAAAAAACAACTATTTTAATGGTTACTCATGATGCAAATGTAGCTAGCTTTTGTTCAAGAATTTTATTTATACAAGATGGAAAGCTTTTTCATGAGCTAAGACGTAAAAAGCCAGAGGAATCTAGACAAGATTTTTATGAGAGAATACTTCTAGTTATGGCACAACTAGGAGGTGGAAGTGCAAATGTTTTATGATTTAGTTAATAGAAATAGTAAGCGAAATAGAAAAGAAAATGGATTATTTTTTGTATCATTAATCATAACTATTATTGCATTTTATATTATTTTATCCCTTGAGAAACAAGATGTTATTATATTTTTAAGGACTATGGAAAGTCAGGCTCTAGATAAATTATTTTTATTGATTCGAGCTTTATATGGATTGTCCTTATTTATTTTATTTTTTCTTGTATATTTTGCAGGTAAATATCAGTTAGATAGAAGAAGTAAAGAACTTGGAATGTATTTAATGCTTGGTATGAAGCGTAGTAAGTTATTATTAATGCTCTTTGCAGAAGAATTATGGAATAGTGTATTATCATTACTAATTGGTATTCCAATTGCAATCTGTATATCTGAAATTATTAGTTTAGTAACAGCTAAAATTGTAGGGTTAGGTATAATTGGACATAATTTTTCATTTTCATTTTCAGCAGTTATAGGAACTATTATAGGATATTTTATTATTAGATTTGTAGCACTTGTTATTTTAAGTGGTAAATTTTCAAGAAAAGAGGTCACAGAATTACTTTCAGAATCTCAAGGGGAAAAGAAAAGAAAAATAAATAAAGTAATTGTTAGTATTAAATTGGTTTTAGGAGTAATATTACTTACATCTTCATTTGCTATAGCAATTATTGGATTATCATGGGAAAATATAAAGTTAATGGGGATTACAGTGATATTAGGCCTAGGTGGAATCTTTTTATTATTTCAAGGTATAGGTGTTCTATTTGAAATAATACTTAAAAAGAAAAATAACATAAGTGGATTAAAAATGTTCACATTTAGACAATTACAGGAATCAGTATTTTTAAAGCCAAATACTTTAGCTATTTCATCACTTTTAGTTTTGATGGCAATAAGCTGCTTTGCATATGGTATTCCAGTGGGATACTTATTTAATTCAAAGGAAGTTCATGGTATAGACTACACATTTGAAGCAGAAGGTAAGGAAGTGAAGTCAGTAATAAATAAGTTGGAGTTAAGTGAGTATATTGATGGCCTATATGATATGAATATAGGAATGTTTTATGATGGTAGTTTCTCAGCAAAGGATTTAATAAGCGCAGTAGAAAATCAAAAGGATGGAGACGGTAAAGATATTTTATTAAACTATCTTCCATATATGGATAGCCCATATTTAATTTGTTTAACTTCATATAATAAGCTTTTAGAGTTACAAGGGAAGGAGCAAATCATATTAAAGGATAATGAAGTAGCTCTTTATAATGATCCAGCTTTTGCTTATCCTGGTACTGTGGATTTTCTTGAGATAGCTTTAAAGGAAAAACCTACTTTATATTTAGGTGATGAAAGATATAAATTGGTAGATAAATGCTATACTGATAGCATTGTTACAGATAGACTAATAACTATAAGGTATGGTTTGATAGTACCAGAAGAAGTGTTTAATAAATATACTAATGAAAAGAATGTTAGTACTTATTGGAATGCTACTTTAAAAGAGGAGTTTGTTAAAGAAAATGGGTTAATGCAAGCTATCAGTGAGGTTAATGAAAAGCTTAATACTACTAATATACGTTATGAAAGTTATCTTCAAAATATAGGAAGAGAGTTATTTTATACTGTTGCAGCAAGTTATACAACTATGTATTTAGCAGTTATTTTTCTAATAATAGCAAATACAGTTATGGGAGTACAATTTTTAATGCACCAACAAAAAACAAAGAAGAGGTATCAATCATTAATATACTTAGGTGCAAGCTATGAAATGCTATGTAAATCTGCAAGAAATCAAGTTGCTTGGTATTTTTCACTACCAATAGCAATTGCAGCAATAAGTAGTATATTTGCAGTAAGATCATTATTTACAGGTATTATGACAAAAGCAATGAAGGAGCAAGTTGGTAAACTAATGGTTATTTCAATTCCTATTATTGTCTTAATATGTGTGATAGAATTAATTTATATGCAATTTGTAAAGAAAAGCAGTGATAAAAATATTTTAAAGATAATGGATATAAAAAGAGAAGATAATTAGAGGTGATAATGGTGAAGAAGATTGTAATTGTAGAAGATGAGCTTTTTATGAGAGAAGAGCTTCAGTATATTTTAGAAAAGGAAGGTTATGATACCTTTTGTATAACTAAATTTTCAAATGCAATAGATGAGATTATAGCTGCTTCACCAGACCTTGTGTTATTAGATTTAAATTTACCTAGAATATCTGGGTTTGAAATATGTAAGGGAATTAGACATAAAAGTAATGTTCCGATACTTGTTTTAACAGGTCGTGATCAAATGAAGGATGAGTTACATGCTCTTGATATTGGTGCAGATGAATATATAAATAAACCTTGTAATAAAGAACGCTTATTAGCAAGAATAACAAATTTGTTACGTCGTTTAGGAGATAGAAAGCACTTTGCAGAAATAAAGGATATTAGCTTAGATTTACAAACCTATACTATTAATGTTAAAGGTAAAGCTATGATTTTACCTGATAATCAAGGAAAGATTATGGAGTTATTACTTGAAAATTACCAAAAGCTTGTCACTAAGGAGATGCTATTTAAGAATCTTTGGGGTACAACAGAATATATAGATGAAAATGCTCTTCATGTTAATATGACTAGACTAAAGAAATCATTACATAATTTAGATACTGATTATAAGATAAGTACAATTAGGGGAAAAGGTTATTCCTTAGAGCCTATAGGAGGTAAGAGTAATGATTAAAAGATTAAGAGGAGTGTTTGAAAAAAATAGACTTTGGATTGTTGTTATACTTACATTGAACCTTATATTTGGAGGATTGCTGTGGTTAAGTAATGATAAAGCTTTTATTTATATTTTTCCTACAATGGTTATTGGTTCTTTAATTTTATATTGTGCTACAGCATTTAGTATCTATAAAAATGATTTAAAAAGAGAACAAGCAATTAGTAGGTTTTTAGATGAGCCCACTAAAGATATGGAAAATGAAATTATCAGCTTGTTTCATTATGAAGAAGCGCAAGTAATAAAAGATATAGGTAAAATTTTAAGACAAAATCAAAATACTATAAATATTCATAAGCAAGGAATTGATGAGTATGAAGAGTACATAGAAGCTTGGGCACATGAGATAAAAACGCCTTTAGGGTTAATGACCTTTGTACTAGATAATAGAAAAGAAGAAATATCACCAGTAGTATATAAAAGATTACAATATGTAAGAACGAAAATGCAAGAGGATATAGAAAGAATGCTATATTATGCAAGACTAAAATCCACTTGTAATGATTACTTTTTCAAAGAGCTATCATTAAAAGAGAGTTGTATAGAAGTAATTGAAGAATATAAAGTAATATTACAGGAAAAAGGCATAGATGTAATATTAGACATTGAGAACTATAAAGTACTATCTGATAAAAGAGGAATTCAATTTATTATAAGACAAATAATTAGTAATTCAGTGAAATATAAAAATATTGAAGTAAGTGATCCACAGATAGTTATTACTTCAGATGAAAATGAGAAAAATATAAACCTTACTATAGGAGATAATGGAATAGGAGTTAAGGCGTATGATTTACCATTTATATTTGAAAAAGGCTTCACAGGTGAGATTGGAGAACAAAGAAAAAATTCAACAGGAATGGGACTATATTTAGCAAAACAAGTAACTGAAAGCTTGAAAGTTGGCTTAGATGCAAATGATAATTATACTGATGGGTTTGAAATTTCATTAGTATTTCCTAAGGTAACTTATTGAATAAATGAAAGATAGACTAAGATATAGCACGTAGATATTGAAGTTAAGTTAACTAATCAAGGAAATATGTATAAAAGAACATTATTTTATTTAGGAAAGATCACTTCATGAAAGAGCTAATATTATTAGTTCTGCAGAGGAAAGAAAGGCAGTAGAAATAGCTAAAAATTTATTGAATGTTTTAGATGATGAAACAATAGCAGTAAAGCCAGTGTTAAACATTGAAGGAATTAAATCATTAAAAGAGAATAGATAAATAGGATAGGTGAAAAAGCTATCTTATTTTTTATAAAAATATATAATTAAAACTTGAATTTGAAATAATATTAATTATATTGCATATGGAGAAGTATAAACTTTTTTACTTATGGTGAGGTGAACCGTACCATAAGTAATAGAGATTTAGAAGGTTCTCCTAAAAATTAGAATTAGACATAAGAAAATAGAGGTTATTTACTGATATTCTTTGGTAAATCACCTCTTTTTTATAAATTGAATATGCAATATAGGTTGAAATCTCGATTTCATAATCTATAATTATATCTTTGAATTAATTAATACTATAAAAATATCTAACAATTATAGGTTTCATCAATCAAACTTTTATATTGTTTTGAATCTGTATATAACTCATCTTTTAATATATTTTTCTTCTTCTTGATTACTGTATAAACTTGGTAAGCAAAAACAGCTAGGTTTGCAGCTAATGCAATTATACTAACTGCGTAGTATGCAGTTGAACTATGTGTTGAAGCTACAGCATATTTTCCAGCTACAAAGAAATTAGGGAATGTAAGCATTAACATCATATATAGTGCAAGAGTATGCACACGATGTTGTGCCCATGCTCCTTTTTTAATTGTGAAAGCTGGTATTGTACAAGACAACAATAAAGCTATGCTATAGAATGCACGATCAGTTAAACAATTATATACATATGCAAAATTCCAAAGATCGTATGCTATAATCCAAAACCACATCATATCTGGCCAAACCAGTGTATGACGTTTATCCTTTGTAATAATGATTCCAAACCATCCACAAAGTGTGATTAAATTGAGGATGCCAGCAAGTGCATTCATTGCATTCCACGGTCCACCCATGTAAAACATACCATCAATTACTCCGTGCATTCCAATAACTTCAATTTCGCGGAATACAGCTTCTAAAATGTTGATACCTAATATTAAAGGTGGAAAGATATAATACCATTTTGGTGCTGTGCGATTTTGCATTTTTTTTGAAAAACGTAGACACAGACCCATATAGCACCCAATTAATGCTGAATATACTTTTGCCCAGGCAAACCAGTTTGCAGTTTGAGAACCGGTTCCAATTCCTGAAGTTTTTGGCCAGACCAAAAATGAAAGAACGATTGGTAGTAGAATGAAAAATACAATGCCAGTTAACTTATTGTATCTCGTGATTTCATTGAATAGCATCAATAATGCTAATATGGCTATCCATACTAACCACGAATACCATGGTATTGTTTCAAATAATAACATGACACTTCCCCCTCATAACTTGATGATTAAATCATAGACGAGTGTTAATTGTTTGTCAACGGAAAGTTTTAGAAAATTTAAAATATTCAAATAATTATAAAGTACCATGTGAAATTATTGTGTAGCTTTAATTTGTTTAGGCTGGGGGAATTTTTCCTTTAAATAATTTACTAAAAGTTCTACTACGGGAGAACGTTTAGCTTGCTTTAAAACGGAGCAATACATATACCCAGAAGTAGGATTCTTTAATTGTTTAATGATAATATTAGGATTGGTGATTAAAGACGCCATTTTTGCAGTTACTGTTGCAATCCCTTTATTTTCTCCCATGCTATTGATAATACTAAAACTGTAGGAAGAAGAAATCATAATGCGAGGATTTATGTTTTCTAATTCACAAAAATGGTCAAATAATTCTCTTAAAGCATTTTGAGGTGATCCAGTAATAATATTTTCTCCATCTAAATAAGAAAAATCAAGTGGCTCAGGATAAGAAGATAAAGGGTGGTCTTTATGTATTGCGGCATACATGAACCCTTCAGCTAAAGGAAAACTGTCAAAGGGAGTCGTGTCAAAAGGATTTACTAAAAAGACTAAATCTAATTCTTTCTTTTTTAATTTATCTATACAAACTTCCTTTGAAAATTCAAAAATATTAAACTCAATTTCTGGATGTGTAACCGTAAATTCGGACAAAAATGAAGTGTCAGTTGCATTGGATAAGCCAATAGCAAAGCCAACTGATAGTGAGCTATTTGTATATAATTTGTGTTTGTTAATTTCATTTAAGGAGCCATTATAGATTTTGTATATATCTTTGTAATAGGGATATAATTTATTTCCTATTTCAGTAGGGATGACTCCGTTTTTAGAGCGCTTGAATAGAATGACATCTAATTCTTTTTCTAGTGCTTGAATCTGCCTGCTTAACCCCTGCTGGGTAATATATAATCGTTTACTAGCTTCAGATATATTTAATTCTTCACACAAAACAAGAAAGGATTCAAGAAATTTAATTTGCATACCACACCTCACAACAACAAATTATTAAATTTTATTGGTTAACTACATTCTACAACAAATTGTTGTGGAATGTCTATAAAAGGTTGTTTTACAACTATTTGTAAATAGGTTAAAATACAGTAAAAGTATTGTACATTTAAAACTTTTATATGTGGGGAGGTAAGGCAAGTGGTAGCAAGAAAAAATATCATTAAATTAGCAAAGAAAATAGCTGGACCAACAAAAGCATTATTTAAAATCGATGAAAATGCACCAGAGTACTATGTACTAGATTGTATTGTAACTGATGAAATGGCGGAAGTTGGCTTGGCCATGGAACTTAGAAAACCACAGACAATTGGACAAATTGCAAAAAAATGTGGAAAGTCAATAGAGGAAACAAAAGGTCTTGCATATAAACTAGCAGATGTAGGAGCTTGTATTTTTCATAGTGAAAAGGGAGAGGACGTATTTGAATTAACGGTTTTTGTTCCAGGTGTTATGGAAAAAGCAAATGCAGACCGTGGGGCTGCAGAAGCAAATCCTCAGATTGCAAAGGCATTTGAGGAATATGCCCGCTTAAGAGGAAGTGTGTTATCACCAAATATGCCAATCGGGATGGGACCAATGCGTGTTATTCCTATTGAAGCAGCTATTGATGGTAATACACGTGCTGCATCTTTTGAAGAAATATCATATCATTTGAATAAACACACAAGATTTGCAGTAGCTCCATGTACATGTCGTGTATCTAGAAGAATATTAGGTGAAGCTTGCGGAGTTTTAGAAGATGATGTATGTATCCAATTAGGTGAAGGTGCAGAGTATTATATTCGTACCGGAAGAGCTAGGGAGATTACGAAAGAAGAAGCTATTGAAATTATAAAAAAAGCAGAGGAGAATGGATTAATGCATTCTGTACCAAACATTGATGGTGCAGATACACTTCACGCTATTTGTAACTGTGATGGCAATTCTTGCTACTCTTTAAGAAATGCGTTATATTTCAATTCTCCAGATATGGTTCGTTCAAACTATGTGGCAGAAGTAAATACAGATAAATGTGTTGCTTGTGGTCAGTGTGTGGAAAATTGTCCAATGAATGCTTTAAAACTTGGACAAAAATTGTGCTCAACAACACCGATTATAAATAAAGATTCTTTGAATCCACGTGATCATATATGGGGTAAAAAGAACTTTAGCCCAGATTATCGTGATACAAGAAAGAACGTGGTGGAAACTGGTACTTCGCCTTGTAAAACAGAATGCCCAGCACATATTGCGGTTCAGGGTTATATAAAATTAGCTGCTAAGGGAAGATATACAGAGGCCCTTGAATTAATTAAGAAAGAAAATCCATTACCAGCAGTTTGTGGTCGCATTTGTCCAAGAAAATGCGAAGCAGAATGTACAAGAGGTGACATTGATTCACCAATCGCTATTGATGAAATTAAAAAATTTATTGCAGATAAAGAGAGACAAGAGGATACACGTTACATTCCAAAGAAAATGCATGAATATGGAAAACCAATAGCAGTAATTGGAGCAGGCCCAGCAGGCTTATCATGTGCATACTATCTTGCTGTAGACGGGTATAAAGTAACAGTACTTGAAAAAGAAGAAAAATTAGGTGGTATGTTAACATTAGGAATTCCGTCTTTCCGATTGGAAAAAGAAGTAATTGAAGCAGAAATCCAAGTGTTACGTGCACTTGGTGTAGAATTCAAAACAGGTGTTGAAGTCGGGAAAGATGTTACATTAGATCAATTAAGAAATGAAGGATTTAAAGCATTCTATGTTGCTATCGGTGCACAAAAAGGTAGATTGCTTGGTATTGAAGGAGAAGATAACAAGGATGTTATTACAGGTATGGATTTCCTACGTAATGTTAACCTTGGAAAAGATATTAAATTAAGTGGAACCGTAGTTGTTATTGGTGGTGGAAACGTAGCCATTGACGTAGCTCGTACAGCAACAAGAGTAGGTGCAGAAAAAGTTCAAATGTACTGCTTAGAAGCAGCCAATGAAATGCCAGCATTGCCAGAGGAAATTACGGAAGCAAATGAAGAAGGAATTTGTATTAATAACTCCTGGGGACCAAAACGGATTATTGTTGAAAATGGAAAAGTTACAGGAGTTGAATTCAAGAAATGCTTATCTGTATTTGATGAAAATAAACGTTTTAGTCCAAAGTATGATGAAGAGCAGACATGCATTGTACCTGCAGATTATGTGTTAGTATCAGTAGGGCAAGCAATGAGTTGGGGAGACCTTATGGAAGGAACTCCTGCAGAATTTAATCCAAACCAAACTATGAAAGCAGATGCGTTGACATATCAATCAGGACAAGAAGATGTATTTGTTGGTGGTGATTGCTATACTGGACCAAGATTTGCAATTGACGCAATAGCTGCTGGAAAACAAGGAGCAATTTCAATTCATCGCTATGTCTGGGAAGGTCATAGCTTAGTATATGGACGTGATCGTAGACAATACCATTCATTAGATAAGAAAGAGGCAATATTAGAGGGTTATGATATAACACCAAGACAAACAGCTGGTCATAATTTTAATAATGAACACACATTTAAAGATACACGTTTAACATTTACAGAAGAGCAAGTGAAAACTGAAACAGCACGTTGTTTAGGTTGTGGGTCGGTTGTACTTGATCAGAATAAATGTGTTGGATGTGGAATGTGTACAACAAAATGTAAATTTGATGCTATTAAATTATTTAAAAAATATGATAAAGCCGGTACAACCTATGAAGGTCTTCCAGTAAAATTAGGAATGAATATGGCTGCTCGTGTGGGAAGAATTGTAGGACGTGCCATTGCGGATGCTGCAAAGGGTGATAAATAGATTACTGTTTGAGAAAGGAACTGTTATGCATGAGTTAGGTGTTGTTTTTCAAGTAATAAAGGCCGTTGATAAAGTTGCAGATGAAGCAGGGGTAGATCAAATTGGTGCTATAGTTCTTCAAATTGGAGAACTATCATCCATGATTCCTATATATGTTGAAAAATGTTTCCCAGCGGCTATTGATAAGAAGCCTCGTTATGAGTACACAAAATTAGAAATAGAAATTATTCCAGGTGAGGCAAAATGTAACGACTGCGGAGAAGTTTTTAATGTAAAACAATATGAAGGTTATTGTCCGGAATGTAATAGTTTTGATAAGGAACTGATAACCGGTAGTGAGTTTATTTTAAAAGAGATTCGTATGTAAGATAATGAAGAATAACTAGAAAGATCTACGGGAACAGCATTAATGTAACCGTAGGCCTTTTTATATTTGCGCTATGTTAAAGAATAATGTTGAAAATATAGGCAGTTTTAAAGGACTGCCTGAGTTATCAAGAGTAATTTTATAAAAACTATTTAAAAATAAGACTTCTAACATAATATATATGTATATTATGTTAGAAGTAAAAAGTCAAGCAACAAATGTTGCTGGATTTTAGTTCGTAATATGCTAAAGCTGTTCATTAAAATCTATAATCTTTTAAGAAAGAAATATTCTGAAAATCCATCTATTTTATTTTCATAAGAACCAACTTCTTCATATCCTAAAGAACGATAAAAATCTCTACCTTGCCAGTCAAAAGTATCTAGTCTAATCATATTTGCTCCTAGCAGATTTGCTCGTTTTTCAACCTCATTCATTAGTAATGTACCAATTTTATTACTTCTGTAGTTCTCATCAACAAATACAGTAGACACGTACAATATTTTAAAAGCAGTCATACAAGCATCTGCTCCTGCAATTGGACTTAGGTCAATAGCTTGGACATAAAAAGTTGCACTAATTAAGCTGATTTATTTAAGTTTTCAAACTCTATAGGGGTCATATAGTCTAAAGCACTATGGATTTTATTGATTATAGGATTATAACTAATTAAATAATAGGTGAGTAAAAGTCTACGTTATACCCGTTACGGTGAACCGTATGTGTGGAGAACAAAAATTAAAAGAAATCTGTAAGATATTAAACATAAG
>DALZNT010000047.1:0-25757 GCA_032005505.1 Clostridium sp.
TGGCTAAAGTCCCTAATTATAAGTTTCTCTCCAAAGGATTTATTTATATGTTCAAGCTCAAAGACTCTCTTTCCAAGTCTTGAAGACGCTGTATTCATCTCCATCTTTTCATCTCTAACTGCATAAGATGTATTCTTAAGTTCATCAAATCTATCAATTCTAGCCTTCTGCTTAGTGCTTCTAGCTTTAGCTCCTCTTCTTATCCAAGCCAGCTCTTTTCTATAAAGGTTCAGTCTCTTAGACTCTAAAGCCTCCATCATCTGCATTCTCTCAGCCTTTTTCTCTAAGAAAGTAGAGTAGTTTCCATCATAGCTGTAAAGACTACCTCTATCCACCTCAAAAATTCTATTTGTGATTCTATCAAGGAAGTATCTATCGTGGGTTATCATTATAACTCCACCTTTTCTTCTCTTAATTAAATCCTCCATATAATCAATAATCTCATTATCCATATGGTTTGTAGGCTCATCAAGAATTAGGATGTCACTTGGAGTGATAAGAACATTACAAAGAGCAACTCTCTTTCTCTGCCCTCCTGAAAGACTTCCCATCTTAGCTTCAAAATCAGTAATGCCAAGCTTAGTTAAGATAGCCTTAGCATCACTTTCAATCTCCCAGCCATTTAATGCATCCAGTTTTCCAGAAAGCTTAAATAATCTATCCTGAAGTTTTGTATCCTCACTATTGTGCTTCATTTCGTTTAGGACATGCTCATACTCCCTAAGGGCAGCCATAACATCTCCAGGTCCATTAAACACATGGTCAAGGACAGTATCCTCATCATTATACTCAATATGCTGTGAAAGATATGAAATCCTAAGACCATTCATCTTAGTAATAGTTCCAGCATCGCACTCCTCCACCCCAGCAATAATCTTAAGAAGAGTAGACTTCCCAGTTCCATTAACCCCAATGATTCCTATCTTATCCTCATCAGTAACAGTCAGCTTTATACCCTCTAAAAGTGGCTTCTCACTGTAGCTTTTATATATATTCTCTAAAGTAATTAAATTCATTATTTCATCCTCAATTCCTACTGTTTTATTCATGATTTTTTTATTATTTTTATTCACAATTATTTATTGCGTTACTATTACATATTATACATAAATCCTAGCCAAGTTTATAGCCTTTTAGGAAAATGATATATAAGTCACCCACATTTTATAGATATACAGATTCACGCTTATCCAATATAGTAAAATATTAATACTTTTAATAGACACTTTTTACCTAGCTCTCAAATTCTAATTATTTCCACTAACTAAAACATTATCGTTTCCACCACTCTATATTCTATTTTAAATAAATGTTGGTAATGAAAAACTAGGAGAGGATTTCATCTAAATCTGCCTAATCCTATTCTTTTTAAATACACCTAATCTTATTTATATTATAAGATTTTATATATCCCATTGTATTTTGAACAGCTTCCAGTATTAAGGAACCATTAAATCCAATGTCTGAATAGAGGATTTTTGCTAAGGCAAAGTACTGATTAAGGTATTTGGTTGCGATGCCATGAGCTCTGTTCATTATACCTTTATATGTAAAAATAAATCTCAAAATATCTTCCTTATTGCTACCAATTTCATTATCCACATGATTTTCACCATAAATAGGTGCTTTACGATACTTATTATGTTGACAAACAATTGCCTTTATATATCGATTCCCTGAGGTGGACAAGTATGCTTTAGTTTCAATTTTCGAGTATATTATTTCCGTAAATTTCTCTTTATTCCACCTTGATTTGCAATAAGGTAATGCCAAAGTGTGATCACAAGTATCGACGGACATGGCTACCCAAAGCTTTTCTCTTGGAATAATCGGAGCATTGTGAGAGCCTTTAAAACTTTCATTAATGAAGTAATTCATTATGAAAACTTGATTTGAAAGTAATGTTGTCTCCGTGGTAGATTTCATTGCATTAAGAATTTTATGACGCCAATAAAAAGCCGTTGCCACATTGATTTTCAACGTAGTAGAACAGGTCATTAACGTTTGACTCCTCATAAGTAGGTTTATAAAAATTCGCCAATGTTCATCAGTCTTTTTTGAATAATACCAAGGAGTTTTTGTCCTAGCTGAAAATGTTCTACCGCAGCAGTTACACATAAATCTAGGCGTGTTTTTGTAGCGTCCATATTTAATAAAATTGGAGCTTTTGCAATGAGGACAAGACTTAACCGCCATTTCAGTAATTCTAAAATCCCCTATTTTAATAAATTCTTCTTCAAAAAACTCTTTATCTCGAATAAAATTTTCACCTGCAGTGAAATCTTCGTTTAATTTACCTTCTCTATTTAATTGAATATTTCCGTTAAATCTACTATTTTCGTTTAATTTATCCCCTTTTTTTAATCTACTTCCTTCGCTCAATTCACTATCTCTATTTAATTTGCAATTTCTATTTAGTCCGCTATTTTCGTTTAATCTAGTACTTCTATTTAATTCGCTATCTTCATTGAAATTACTTCTTTTGATGGATGCTTTATATTTATTTAAAAATTCGCTCCTAATACTATTTTTAATGTAGTCTAAATCAAAACTCTTATCCATTGGGTTATCACCTCTGTTTAGATTATTGACATATTATCAAAGGTTAAATCCCCACCAACATTTATTTAAAATAGACCATAGAGATGTGAACGAGTTACAGAAAGAGCTACTCTAAACAAATATCCAGAAAAAAGTTTACAATAAAGTGGATTCAATGTATACTAGTGTATATACACCTTGTAATCAGGAGGATAATAACAATGAAAACAAACACAAAGAAATTAACTGCAAGTGCTCTCTTAATAGCACTTGCAATACTAATTCCAATGGTCTTTGGAAATACACCACTTAAAATTTACATACCACCTTTTTCTGCCACACTAGGCTCCCATATTCCAATGTTCATAGGAATGTTTTTAGGACCTTTTGAAGCTATAGTAATAGGAATCGGATCTACAGTTGGCTTTATGCTGGCTATGGGTAATCCAATAATAGCACTAAGAGCTGCCTCACACATCATCGTTGGATATGTAGCAGCTAAAATGATTTTAAAGAAAATGTCCTACGCAAAAGCAGTAGCCTTCACAGCTCCAATCCATGGAATTCTAGAAGGTCTAGTGGTTCTTATCCTTGCCCCATCCTCAGGTTGGACCTTTGTTTGGGTAACTGCAGTGGGAACTCTTCTTCACCACATTGTAGACGGAGCAATCTCCTTACCTATTATTAAGTCCATAGAAAAGGGTGCTAAAATTAATCTGACAACGCTGGGAGAGAGAAATTCTAGGAGTGGAAGCGATAAAAATATTGCAGTTTAAAACTCAAATAGAAAAAGAACAGCTAGATTTTCCATTGAAAATTTAACTGTTCTTTTTATTAATTTTTCATTTTAAATTTATATTTTCAATCATCTATTTTTATATCTATTATTCATCTATTTTTATATCTATTATTCATCTATTATTCATCTATTTTTATATCTACTAATCATTTATTCTTCATTATTAATTACTTATTTTTATTCGTTTATTTTTATTTATTAATAATTCACTTTTAATTTTTTACTTTACAATTGCAAAGCTCCAATAATAACCTATCACAGGTTACTGGAACTCCTGTCATCCTAACTCCTACAGCATCATATATGGCATTAAGTATGGCCGGTGCTGTTGGAATCATTACTGGTTCTCCAATTCCTTTAGCACCATAAGGTCCTGATTCCTCAATGGCTTCTATAAAATGAGTTTCTATATGAGGGATATCCTTGCTGGTTGGAATAATATAGTTAGAAAAATTTCTATTTTTAATGGACCCTTTATTTACTTCTACTTCTTCCATAAGAGCATATCCAATGCCCATAGCAACTCCACCTTCAGCTTGGCCTTCAGCTGATACTGGATTAATAATCCTCCCTGCATCATTTACAGCAACTACTTCTAACACATCTACTTTACCTGTTTCATCGTCCACTTCTACAGTTACCCTTTGAGCTCCAAAGGTATATGGCCAATAAGGATTCCCTTGTCCTGTCTCCATGTCTAAGGTAGTTGTTTCTGCTTTAAAATATCCATCAGTCTTTGTGTCTATATGTTCCATATCCATTTTTTCATAAAGTTTTTGTAAATCTATTTCATTTAGTATTACATTTTTTGAATTGACTAAATCCATATTAGCTTTTAGGTTTCTAGTTGCATCCAGCACAGCATTGCCTGTATTATAAGTTTGTCTACTAGCAGCAGCTGTTCCACTATCCTTTGTAACCCCTGTACTGGTGAAGATTATTTTTACTAGGTCCTTTTCTACTTTTAGAGTTTCAGTAGCTATCTGCCACATTACGCTTATTCCACCAGAACCTACATCTGAAACTTCTACATAAACATCTATATGTCCATTCCCTTTCAGCTGTGCATAAGCCCTAGATTCATCGGGAAAGCCATTCCCGTAACCTGTTCCATAAAATATTGAGGCATATCCTACTCCGCGTTTCTTCATACTATACCCCTCCTTTTACTAAAGCTTCTTCAGTGTCAATTTCAATAGAGTCAACTTCAGCTAACTTTTCAATGCATTCCCTTATACCAACACTTGACTTTAAAACTTGCCCAGTAGCAGTTTTATCTCCAACCTTAAAGGCATTCATATATCTAAACTTCAGAGGATGAACTCCAAGTTTTTCTGCTAACCTATCCATGATTGATTCTGTAGCTATAGGAACTTGAGTTGCTCCAAATCCTCTCATTGCACCTGCATAAGGATTATTAGTATACACCGCCATAGTTCTCACATCTACATTATCTATTCTATAAGGCCCTGTAGCATGGACCCCTGCCTTTCTTAACACATTCATTCCCCATGAAGCATAAGCTCCTGAATCCCCATAGATTCTTGCTTCCATTGCACAAAGACTTCCATCCTCGCGCACTCCTGTCTTCATATAAATTTTCATAGGATGCCTCTTGCAATGGGAAAGGGTAGACTCTTCTCTAGAATATACTATCTTAACTGGCTTTTTAGTCAAATAAGCTGCCATGGCCACATGACATTGTGGATTCATATCTTCTCTAGCTCCAAATGCTCCGCCTATGGCCATATTTATTATTTTAACTTTATCTTCATCAAATCCAAGGCTCCTTGCAACCTCTTCCCTATCATAGTGAGGATATTGAGTTGCAATATAAACCTCCATAATTCCCTCATGATTTAATCTAGCTACTGATGCTTCTGGCTGAAGAAAGGCATGCTCTACCATGGGTGAATTATACCAGTCCTCCACCACATATTTAGCTTCCTTAAACCCCTCTTCTACATTACCTTTTTTTATTTTTAGGTCATATAAAATATTACTTCCCTGTCCAAGTATTGGTGCGCCTTCCTTAAGTGCATCCTCAACAGTGAAAATCCCCTCGTATTCCTCATATTCAATATGAACTTTTTTAAGGGCATTGCTTAAGGAAGTCTTATCCTTTGCTACCACTAGGAGGATTGCATCACCTACCATTTTAATTTCATCCTTCACTAAAGTTGGAATGTCTTTAAAAATTACTCCATGGCTTATGTCACCTGGAATAATTGAATGATCTATAACCATCTCTACCCCAGGTAATTTTCTTATTTCATCTATATTAGTACTTACTACTCTTCCATAGGGAATGGTGCTTCTTTTAACTCCAGCATAAACCATGCCATCAAACTCTATATCATCGGGATAAACAGCCTTCCCTAAAACCTTATCATAAACATCTGGTCTTATAAGTCCTTTTCCAACAGCCTCCATACTTCTCCCCCTATCCTACTTTATAATATCCCCAGCTGACTTCTCTTGAAGTACACATTTCTTTAAACCATCCTGTTCCTTGCATTTTCTTTCTCCAGCTTGTTCCTGGACTCTCATTGCCTCTCCATACTGACCTTGTCCTTTCATTTCATTACCTTTTTGACTTCCTAGCTGAAGTTTCTGTTGAGCTACTAAAACTCCCTCTATAATCTTTTCATAGCCAGTACATCTACAAAGATTTCCTGAAATAGCTTCCCTTATATCACCTTCTGAAGCCTTCAAATTTTCATCTAAAAGAGCTTTTGCACTAAGTATCATCCCAGGAGTACAATAACCACATTGGGCAGCTCCAACTTCCATAAAGGCCTGCTGTAAGGGATGAAGCTCAGCTCCTCCAACCCCTTCTATAGTTATAATCTTCTTTCCCTCCATTGCTGCAGCTAATAAAAGACAAGAGTTCATAGTTTGTCCGTCAACAATAACAGTACAAGCTCCACATTCACCTTCTCCACAGCCCTCCTTGGTGCCTTTAAGTTTAGCCTCATCCCTAATGAAATCAACTAATCTCATGTTGGGTTCAATGGTCCTTTCGTAATCTACTCCATTTATATTTATACTTACCCTCATCATAACCTATCCCCTTTCACCGCTGGCCTTCATGGCTTCACTTAAAGCTTCTTTAAAAACTCCCTTAATTGCTTCTCTCTTAAAAGGCATAGTCTTTCTGCCACCAATGCTTTTCTCAACGGCGTCACTTAGATAACTCAACGCTTCCTCTGAATATAACCACTGAACTTCTTCCTTTAAAGACGCCTGTTCTAAAGTTACAGCTCTAAAAGGGTGTCTCCCCACGGCTCCAAGGCAAACTCTTATACTTTCAATTTTATTATCATTAATCTTTAAGTTTAATGCGGCACTTATCCTTGCTATGGCTAAAGAATTTCTCTTACCCAGTTTATAATATCCACTTTGACTACCTTCCTTTGGCAGAATTATTGAAGTTAAAATCTCATTTGATCTTACTTTTTCTACACTATAGTTATTAAAATAATCTTCACATAAAATCTTACGACTTCCAGTTTCACTTTCTATGACTAAAATGCCACCCAAACTAATAATACAAGGTATAGTATCAGCTGCAGAACCTGCATTCATTATATTTCCACCCACCGTTGCAGCATTCCTAATTTGAGGTGAACCCATGGTACTGCTACAATTTATAAGAGACCTAAAGTTCCTTTTAATAACCTGACTTTTCATCAACTCACTGAAGGTTACCATAGGTCCAATAACTACCCTGTCCTCATACTCTCCAATATCTTTAAGCTCTAGAATATTAGCAATGGAAACTATATAGTCACAGTCCACCTCATCTTTTCTTAAATTTAAAATCAAATCTGTGCCCCCAGCTAAAACCTTAGTCTTTGGATATTTATAAACTAAAGTCTTAGCTTCTTCTAGGTTTTCAGGATGAAAAAACTCTAATAATCCCATATGACACCTCCATGCATCTAAATAAATTAAATAGCCTACATCCATATATTTTATTAAATTCTATATTTTAACATATAATATTTCTAAAAAATCTCCCATATTCCTATAGAAGATTTAAAAGTAACTATTTATTTTTCATCACTAATTTTCTCATACTTATTACACTGTCCTAAAACCATTTCTTCAGCAACTTTAAAGTAATCATTCAAATCAAACTTGTCTTCATCAATAAGATACTGGAGTGATGCCCCCAGCATTAAAGAAACCATTATGTAAGGAAGATTTTCATTTACCTCCTTGGGGAGTACCTCTTTAATATTATCTCTCCAAATATTAAAGGTCTTTTTAAAAATTTCTCTCATTTCCTCATTAACAGTACTCTGAACCCAATAATCAATCTGGGCATACTCCATCTTTTTATTGATTAAAATATCATCTTTTTTTTGACTGAAGAAACCTCTAATATTATCATCCATAGACTTATTCTTATCGTCAATATAATGGGTACGCCCTTTAGAAAACTCCGCCTGAATACTCTCAAGAAGTGCCACCAGAATATCATTCTTAGTAGAGAAGTGATAATGCAAATTAGCTTGGCTCATGTTAGCCTCCTTAGCAATAATATGCATACGAGTACCACTTATTTTCTCATTAGCAACCACCTCTAAAGCAGCCCTTAGTATTTTTTTATCTACATCTTTTTCCACCTTATTCACCTCCATTTTCTCCTTACTTTAAAATAAATACATTAATCCTTCATCTTTACTCTTCCATCTATACAAACTTTGGCTCTTCAACCACATCTCCGCCTACATATCTAACCACGATGTTTTTAGAATTTCCTGTATATATAAATTTCTGCAGTCTCTCTTCAATTGATATTTCCTTCAACCCAGAAATGTCACTGTCATCAATAATCAGTGCATCAAATTCATAGCCTTTTTCAAAGGAGCCTACTTTTCCAAAGAAACTTCCGCTACCTTTCGTTGCTAGATAGAGTAACTCTGGGGTTGTTAGCGGTGCTTCAATTTTTCCACTTTCTATCCACTTCAGATTGGAAACTTGAGCTCCTTCTACCATTATATTGCACATGGATAAACTGTGGCCTCCCGATATATCTGAGGCTAGCCCTATTGGAATTCCTGCTTTTAAAAGCTTTCTTATTGGAGCTATTCCACTAGCTAAGTTTGAGTTGGAATTAGGGCTGTGAGCTATAAATACTTTATTTTTACTGAGAAGTTCTATTTCCTCCTCTTCTAAAAGCACACAATGAGCCATGATTGTTGGCTGTTGTCCTAAAAGTCCAGTTTCGTAATATACACTTGCATAATTATCAGCTTCGGGATGAAGCTCTCTTACAAATTCTATCTCACCCTTGTTCTCACTAAGGTGTGACTGCACTGGCACATTGTATTTAGCAGCCAGCTGCCCTAATCCTTTAAGAAGTTCCCCAGTGCAGGTTGGAACAAATCTTGGAGTTATTATTGGTTTAACTCTTTCATATTTATTCCCATACTCCTTTAGAAATTCTTCAGTTTCTTCAAGGGATTTCTCAGTGTCCTCACATAGAAAATCTGGACAATTTCTATCCATATTTACTTTTCCTACATAAGCTCCAAGACCAGACTTATTTAATATCTCCATCAAAAGTTTGGTTGACTCTAAGTGAATGCTTGCAAATATACAGCTTCTTGTTGTACCATTTTTCCAAAGCTCTTTAACTAAAGTGGTGTATACCTTCTTCGCATAGTCCATATTCCCATACTTGCTCTCCTCTGGGAAAGTATAAGTATCAAGCCATGGCATTAATTCCTTATCAAGACCTAATCCTAGATTCGGAAATTGAGGCCCATGAAGATGAATGTCTACAAAACCCGGAATAATTAGTTTTTCTCCATAATCCTTCACCTCTAGGCCCGCATACTCCTCAGGCAAAGCACCATATACATCTTTAACTAGCCCATCTTCTATAATAATATATCCGCCCTTAAAGATTTCGTATTTCCCAAAGTCCTTTGTAAAAATAATGTTTCCTTTTATTGCTTGTAACACTGTCATCTTCTCCTTCTATGCCTACTTTTTTAAAAGTGTATATTCTATATAGAAACTCCTTCTCATATTCATTCGAATGAGTGCTCAAAGAGTAAGTTCGAATAACTAAATCAAAGATTTAGATTCTCACTTATAATAAGTTTCCTTAAGTGGTAGTGATGTTCTGAATTTTCTATCTAAGGAGTAATAGGCTCCTTGAACTGCTGGAGCTGTTGGAATTGAGGTTATCTCCCCCACGCCTTTTGCACCATAAGCTAATTCACTTCTATTTTTCTCTATAATAATACTTGTGATCTTTGGAACTGCATTGGCCCTAAATAATCCTAGAGTACCAAATTTAGCTGTAGGAACACAGCCTTTTAGTGGGTAATCCTCAGTTAATGCATAACCAAGACTCATTACTACTCCACCTTCAATTTGTCCCTCTACACTTATTGGATTTATAGCTTTTCCAACATCGTGAGCAGCTACTACTTCTTTTAGTTTACCATCTTTATCTAATATTACAAGTTGAGTAGCATAACCATAAGCCACATGACTTACTGGATTGTCCTTGGTAGAATTAATAGGATCTGTGATTCCAGTGTACTCTCCCTTAAAGACTTGACCATTAAGCCTTCTTAGAACTTCTGCTGAATTCTTATAAAGCCACGCTCTTACATTATCATCACTACACTTATGATTTTCTTTACTGCAACTTAAATTGCTATCTCCACTATTGCAATTTTCTCCGTTCTCTTCATAAGAACTGCCCTCATTACTTAGCTCCTTGGTTCTAGCCTTACAATTTAACGCCTCTACAGCTTCTAGGAATTTCATTGCTGCAGCCCTTGTGGCTTCACCAGTAAATACTGTCTGCCTTGAGGCTGTACTTGTTCCAGCATTCGGCGAATCAAAAGTATCTGGTGGTCCAACCTTAATAAACTCTATAGATAACCCTGTAGCTTCACAAAGGATCTGTGTCATAGTTGTTGCTATTCCTTGACCCATACAAGCAGCACTAGTTCTAATATTTATAGCTCCATCCCTTATAATAAGATTGCAGCGCCCTGTATCTGGAACTCCAACTCCAAGTCCACTATTCTTCATACAACATGCCAACCCTACATATTCATTACTATCATATTTTTCTTTAACAGCCTCCAAGGTTTCCTTTATAGCTGTTCCTGCATCTGCAATCTGACCATTAGGAAGCTCATCTCCTGGCTCAACTACATTTCTATGCCTTATCTCCCAACTAGATATGCCAACTTTTTCTGCTAGAAGATTTAAATTACACTCAGCCCCAAAAACAGATTGAGTTACTCCAAAGCCTCTAAAAGCACCAGCTGGAGGGTTATTGGTATAAACTGCCGTACCTTTTATATCTATGTTCTTACACCTATAAGGTCCAGCTGCATGAGTACAAGCTCTTTGAAGTACTGGCCCACCAAGGGATGCATAAGCTCCTGTATCTGAAACTATATCTGCTACAAAGATAGTTAGGTGACCTTCATGGTCACAGCCTGTAGTTATTGTCATCTCCATAGCATGTCTTTTAGGGTGAATCATTATACTTTCCTTGCGACTTAAAGTGACCTTTACTGGCTTTTTAGTAATAAATGTAAGAAGAGCTGCATGATGCTGAACACTCATATCCTCTTTTCCACCAAAGCCTCCACCTACATATTTACTTACGGAACGAACCTTTTCCTTAGGAATACCTAAAAGCTCAGATATTTCTCTTTGCTCATCGTAAATTCCCTGAGATGCAGTATAAAGTAAAACTCCATCTTCATCTGGCATTCCTATAGCACTCTCTGGCTCTAAAAAGGCATGCTCAGTAAATGGTGTATAGTAAGTATTAGTCACCACATACTTAGAATTTTCTAAAGCTTCCTCCACGTTCCCTCTGCAAAGCCTTTCACTCTTAAGAATATTCCCCCCTGGATGAATTGCATGAGCACCCTCTTCCATAGCCATTTTCGGACTTTCCATTGGAGTTAACTCTTCATACTCCACCTCTATTAATGAAAGAATTTCTTTCAAACCAGCCTTAGATTTTGCAGCTACAATGGCAAGAGCATCTCCCACATATCTAGTTTCTTCTCCAACTGCTATGAGGGCTGGCCAATCCTTTGCAAGATGTCCAATATATCTCTTTCCCGGAATATCTTCAGCAGTTAAAACAGCCACTGCTTCTGGATGATTCTTAGCTTTTTCTATGTTTATATTTTTGACTAGTGCCCTTGGATACTTTGTCCTTAGGGCTGAACCATAAAGTAGTCCATCTACCTTCATATCATCTACATAGATGGCTGTCCCAAGAATCTTCTCCATGGCATCTCCCCTTGAAAGTGCTTTTCCTATAGACCCATCTCTTTCAACCTGTAGATCCAGCTTCCCTTGTCGAAGAATATTAGCCACAAGTTCAATTCCCTCTATAATCTTTTGATATCCAGTACATCTACAAATATTGCTCCTGATGGCAGTTCTAATCTCCTCCTCACTAGGTTCTAAAGTTTTATTCAAAAGTCCTTTAGCACTCATCACCATGCCTGGAATACAAAAACCACATTGAACTGCTCCAACTTTGGCAAAGCCATAAGCAAAGGCTCGTTTTTCAAACTCTGATAACCCTTCTACAGTTTGAATTTCCTTCCCTTGTATCTTCTCTAAGGAATTAATACAAGCTCTTCCTGAAATCCCATTAATAAGTATCATACAAGCTCCACAGGCTCCTTCTCCACAACCATTCTTCACGGAGGTTAAGTTTGCTTCTTCTCTAAGATACTCAAGAAGGTTTATATTTTTTGAGAAGGACACTTGCTTTCCATTTAATATAAATTCATACATGATTTCACCTCCTAATTCTATTATAGGACCCATAATTTAAATGATACTCCTTCTCATAAACAGTCAAATGAGTAATTTCCACTACCCAAATTAAAATTTGGAGTGTCACTTAAATCCAGGGTCCTTATTATTTAGATTAGTCTATTGTTCCTTTGCTTTTGCATTAAATTCTTCAATTAATTTATCAAGCTGTGGTGCCATGGTGTGAAGTCTATCCCAATAATTTTCATAGTCATACCATTGTGCATTTAGCTCGTCTAATTCGTATTGTTGTTGCTCTATCCAAGTGTAGTATTTTAGATTGTGAATTCTCTTCTTAGCCATGTAAGTTAACTCTTCCATGGAGTCAGTTCTTATTCCAAAGACATTTCTTGCATGGTCAACCATAGCATCTCTTTCATCGTAAACTCTGCCTCTTTCTTCATCCATTTCTTCAAGTCTTGACTGATACATTTCAGCAGAGTCTGTTAGAACTGTCATTACCATGTCATTTTCAGTTAACTCATAGTACTTAGCAAACTTAATAGCAGCTATGATATTGGCAGCTCCAGAAACACCTACCCAAGAAAGCTTCTCGATTAACTCTTCAGAAACTCCAATATTTCTTAGATACTCTTGTCCAGCTGGCTCATTACATAGTCTAAATAGTCCTAAACTGTCATTATCATCTATAGCAATAACCATGTCTGTATTTTTTACATTGTGAATCCAAGGCACGTGCTTATCCCCAATACCCTCAATTCTGTGATCACCAAATCCATTGTTTAAAAGGGTTGGACATTGAAGAGCTTCTCCAACAGCAAGCTTAGCTCCTGTATAATTATCCTTAATAAATTCTCCAGCACCCAAAGTTCCTGCTGAGCCTGAAGTTAAGCATACTCCAGCAACTTTACCCTTTTCACCTTTTTCATGTTCAATTATAGACTTCATAGCTCCACCAGTTACCTCATAGTGCCATAGGTTGTTTCCTAGCTCACCAAACTGATTAAAAATTACTACGTTATCACGAGTTCTTCTTAGCTCCCAAGTTTTATCATAAATTTCTTTTACATTACTTTCACATCCTGGAGTTGCAATAACCTCTCCAGCCACCTGTTTAAGCCAATCGAATCTTTCCTTACTCATGTTCTCAGGAAGAATAGCTATAGATTTACATCCAAGAAGTTTAGAGTTATAAGCTCCTCCACGGCAGTAGTTACCGGTTGATGGCCAAACTGCTTCATGGTATTTAGGATTAAATTGTCCAGTTACAAGTCTTGGTACTAAACATGCAAAGCTAGCTCCAACTTTGTGAGCTCCAATTGGGAAGAACTTTCCTGCCATAGCAAAAATTCTTGCCTTAATCCCTGAAATTTCTGGTGGAATCTCAATGTAGTTAGGTAGTGGATTAAAAAGTCCGCCATCCTTAACTGGTTGGTTATACCAAGATATTCTGAATAGATTTACTGGATCTATGTCCCAAAGTCCAGTAGTCTTTAACTTTTCTTTAACCTCATCTGGAATAAGACTTGGGTCCTTCATTTGAGCTATAGTAGGAATTACTATATTCATTTCCTTAGCACTCTGCGCTGTTTTTAAAAGTTGTTCTTCGTTAACATCTAAATTAATTAACTTGTGCATTTATATTACCTCCTTATAATTTCAAAATAAATAAATTCTAATATAAATCTTTTTATGAATTTCGTTTTGTTGAGACATTTTTACATTTATAATTTTCGTTTACTATCTTACTCCCTATTTTCTATTTTAAATAAATGTTGGTAAGATAATGTACGACCTGTTAAACTCCACCAACACTTCTTTAAAATAGACGGTATAGTCCTGAATAGGTTACTTTATCCATTTTTAATTTTTGCTTAAACAGTTAATTAACTCATCCATATCTGGTTTTACTAGCTCTGGCTTTGTTACTGCCTTTTGAGCTGATTTTACATCTTTAAGTCCACTGCCCGAAACCACAATCACTACAGTTTCCTCTTCACCTATAAGTCCCTGTCCCACTAATTTCTTAAGTCCAGCAAAACTAGTTACTCCTGCTGGTTCTCCAAAAACTCCAGTCTGTCTTGCCAGCTCTGTGATTGCTGACAAAATTTCATCATCACTAACATCAACTGTCATTCCATTACTTTCTTTTAAAGCATTTAATGCCTTGTAACCATTTCTTGGAATTCCTACTGAAATACTATCTGCAATAGTAACTGGTGCCACATAATCAAACTCTCTAATGCCCTTTCTAAATGTTCGATTTACAGGATTTGAGCCCTCTGCCTGTACAGATACCATAGTTGGCAGTTTATCTATTAATCCTAGGTCATAGAACTCCTTAAAGCCTTTCCAAACACTTGATATAGAGCATCCATCTCCCACAGACATAATAACTTTATCTGGAACCTTAAAATCTAGTTGTTCACAGATTTCAAATGCCGCTGTCTTCTTACCTTCTGCTAAATATGGATTGATGGCACAGCTTCTGTTATACCATCCAAAGTGGTCCACAACCTTTAAGCAGAAATCAAAAGCAGTATCATAATCTCCATCCACAAGGATTACATTACTTCCGAAAACTAAAAGCTGAGCAAGCTTTGCCTCCGGAATATTCTTTGGCACAAATATATAATTCTTTATGCCCATGCATGCAGCAAACCCTGAAAGTGATGATGCCGCATTCCCTGTAGAAGCCGCGCACATTACATCCTTCTTAAGCTCAATTGCCTTGGCAACTCCCACTGCTGTAGCTCTATCCTTAAAGGACGCTGTAGGATTTCTTCCTTCATCCTTTACATAAACCTTATTTATATTAAATTTCTGTTCTAATCTAGTAGCCTCATAAAGTGGAGTACACCCAATTTGAAGGGGTGCTGCTCCTTCCCTTGTCTCCAAAGGAAGGATAGGCATATACCTCCAAATACTTCTATCATCATTGTTCTTAAGGTAATCCTTAGTTAATTCTTCCTTAACTAAATCCATATCATATATAACATCTAATGTTCCCTCGGTTCCACAGATTGGACAATTATACATGGTTTCTTCCCCAACTACATTGCCACATTTGGAACAGACTAAACTTTTAATTTTTTGCATTGCTTTCGCCTCCATTTTAAATTTAGAATTTAGAAATAAAGTAATTTCAGACTTCTAAACTTATAATATCCACCTACCAGGCTGTAATCATGAGGATTACTTCATTGTTGAAACTCCTTGGAATTTCCTCCATAATTCTAAATTCCTACATTCTACATTCTGCTAACTTCCAACAGTTAAATATAGATAAAACCTCATATTCTAAATCATCAACAGATATTACTTACAATAGTTATTAACATAAGTAATTGGAATCAAAGCGTACATTGCGGCACATTTAACTAACTCGTCTTTAAATGTTAACTCATTAGGTGCATGAGCTTGATCTTCATGTCCTGGTCCTATGCCTACACATGGAATTCCATATCTACCCATAATAGATACAGCATTTGTAGAGAATGTCCATTTGTCTACTAGAGGTTCTTCTTTAAATAGATTTCTATAAGATTCAACTAGTGTTTGGCAAGCTGGATGAGATTCTTCAAGAACCCATGTTGGGAAGTAACATTCTGTTGGATATACAAGACCAGTATAAGAAGGTCTTTCGTAAGTGTACATTTCAACCTTTCCTCCTGTAGCCTGTACAGCAGGTAGAGCTTCAATCTGTTTTATTGCATATTCCCATGTTTCTCCATTTGTAAGCCTTCTATCTATAGAAACTGTACATCTATCTGCAACTGCGCACCTTGATGGAGAAGAGAAGAATACTTCTGAAACTGTTAAAGTTCCTTTTCCTAGGAATGGGTCATCTATTAATCTTTCATTTAATTCTTTTAATTCATTTAGGATTGGTGCCATCTTGAAGATTGCGTTGTCTCCTCTTTCTGGAGCTGAACCGTGGCAGCTTATTCCGTTAGTAGTAACCTTGATTTCCATTCTTCCTCTGTGACCTCTATAGATATTAGTAGAAGTTGGCTCAGTAATTACAACAAATTCAGGTCTGATTTTATCTTCGTTAACGATATACTGCCAGCATAATCCATCGCAGTCCTCTTCTTGAACTGTTCCAGTAACGATTAAAGTGTAGTCATCTTCAAGGTTTAAGTCCTTAATTATCTTACCAGCATAAACCATGGAAGCCATTCCGCCTTCCTGGTCAGATCCGCCTCTTCCATAGATAACTTCATCAGTTTCGAAACCTTCATATGGGTCGTTTGTCCAGTTATTTATATCTCCAATTCCAACGGTGTCAATGTGAGCATCCATTGCTATAACGTGCTTACCATGTCCAATATATCCAAGTACATTTCCCATTGGATCTATTTCAACTTTGTCAAAACCTACTTTTTCCATTTCTTCTTTAATTCTTAAAACTACTCTTTTCTCGTCGCAGCTTTCACTTGGAATAGCTATCATATCCCTTAAGAACTTAGTCATATCTGCCTTATACTTATTTGCTAATTGTAGAATTTCCTCTTCACATACAACCTTTGTCATTTAAAAATCCTCCTTAAATACATATATATTAATTTTTGTGCCTACCTAATTAACTTAATTTATTCATCTCGATTGTCTTAAATTATCCTGATTGCCTTAAATAATCTATATTTACTTAAATTATCTTGATTTACTTGAATTATCTGACTTACCTTGAATTATCTAACTTATTCCTTAGATATAGAATTCCCTCAAGAACTCCTCCTCCAATGGTTCTAGCCTTATCTGAAATTGTGGTGCAATTATTTATCTGCTCATATCGTGGGTCCACATCAGCTATCTTAAGCCCTACATTTACGTTGAAATTATCCCTTATAATGCCTCTTATAACTCCTGGTATAACTGTTTTCACCTCTTGTTCATCGATTACGGCAAGGATATCATTAATTTCTACAACATCCCCTATATCCTTTAGATTTTTTATAATTCCTCCAAAGGGACTGTAAATTACTCTTTCAATGGAATAGCCTCCAATAACTCCTGGACTACCAGTGTTTCTTTCAGCATAGCCATCAAATATTAGTCTTCCAAGGTTATGTCCCCTCATGGTTTCAATTACAATATCCACATCAAGGCCTGCTTTAAAGCCTGGACCTAAGGCTATAGTTATAGGAGCCATCTCTCTAGTAGTACCCAAATTTTTTTTTGCTAAAATTGCATCTACCACTATACTAGGCTTTATTTTATTTATAAAATCTCCCTTAGGATCAACAGCCAAAGCTACATCACCCCTGTCCCAAGCTTCTTGAATTTCATCACAATTTCTAGCAAGAACTGCTTTTATTCCTTCCACAGTGATTTCTCCATCATAAACCGCCTCACTAAAGGCAGCCTTTCTTCTGATGGTGGTTGGAGCTTCTATTTCTAAAATCAAAACTTTAAATCCTGATCTATGAAGTTTTTGTATAGTACCTGATGCAATATCTCCTCCACCTCTAACAATTACTCTGTTATTCATACCCCGTCCCCCTGTTAAAGTTGATTTTCCTCAATAAGTCTTAAGTAGTCCTCTTTTGTATCTATGTCCAGGAGAATATCCTCCTCCTTAATCTCTATAAATCGTATGTATTCACTATACTTTTTAAGTAAAACTCTTCCACCCATATCTCCCTGAAGACTGAGCAGGTCATCCCTATACTTCTTTGGAAATATAACAGGATTCCCTCTTATTCCTCCATGAATTGGGACAATAATATTATCTTTATGCTCTTCAAATTCATCTATTAACTGGTCTATAAAACTATGATTTATATATGGCTGGTCTCCAACTATAAAGGCATATCCATCAGCATCATCAGAGTTTAAAACACCAAGCTTTATGGACTCACTTTGACCAAGATTCCCATTTTTATTGATGATTACCTGAAGATTTCTTCCTTTTGCTAAATCACCAACATTCTTATTTCCAGTCACAACAATCTTAGGTTCAAGTCCACTTTTCTCTACAGCTTCCAGCACCATCTCAATAAGAGGGTTTCCTCTATAATTCAATAGCAATTTGCATTGTCCCATTCTTGAGCTAAATCCAGAAGCCATTACAATTCCACTAACCATGTTGTCCTCCTCAGCTTTTAAGCTATTTAATTCTGTACTTATTAAACTTTCTAACCTTAAACTTTTACTAGTCCTTTACTCATCAAAATCTATAACCTTAAACTTTTTATTAGCTAAAGAACCTATCACTACTTTACCCAGCAGCTTCTCAGTCATATTTTTGTTAATAATCTCACTTATAAGTTTAGAAATTGACTCTCTAATTTCATCATTATCAACCCTATTTATAAACAGAATCTTTCTTCCTCTAGAATGATTAAACAACCCCTTAGAATTAAAAATCACTTCAAGGAAATCTTCTTCCTTAACATTTCCCTCATGGCTCCCTAGAAATTTATCCAGACGATGAATGTTATCCTCATTAATTTCTAGACCTAAACCTTGCCCATCAACAACTCCAATAGTATCGGTTGTATATTCAGTAACTACTGGCTCATCATCTCTCCACCCCTTTAAAGGCTTTTTCTTTGATCCATCAGCCTCAATAAAAGTGAAGTCAAAGTTCTTGGCTAGTTGTCCAAGGTTTTTCTCATCAATAGAAGTTAACTTATTATCTTCATTTATCTCTTTCCCATAAACATAAATCCCATTGTGAATCCTATGATGAACCTTATTGTCAGAATCCCTTAATTTATCACCTGCTAAGCAATCACCTGAAAAACAATCAACTAAAATCAAATGATCATATTGTAATTTCTCTGGCACATAAATTTTTGTAGTAGTAGTGACTAGCACCTTGCCATGTTCTCTCATTTCCTCAGCAAGGTGAAACATTAATGTTGTCTTACCCCCTGAACCCACTATTGAGGTTATGCTATTTGGATTTATATTTAATAATGTTGATAGCTTCATAAATTTGTACCTCTTTTAAATTTTGAATTGAGAGGAAACTCCAAGAAGCTTCCTCCTTCACTCTAAATTCTAAATTAAATTAAAACCTCTCCCAGACATTAGCTACAAGCTCTCTGCTTCTTGCCATTATTCTTTCTTCATCCAATTCAACAAGAACTCTATGCTCCATAAGCACTCTTCCATTTACAATTGTAGTATCCACATGATGGCCAGTTACTCCAAAGAAAATATGGCTGTCAATGTTGTTCATATTTATTGGTGTTGGAGGATTATAGTCAACAATTATTACATCAGCTAGTGCTCCTGGCTGAATTATTCCTATTGGTTTACTCACAAATCTCTCTGCTATGGTTCTATTTCCTGAGAAGAGCATTTGTGGGAACTCACCCCAGGCTACTGTAGAATCATGATTTTCATGTCGTTGTATGATTCCTCCTGTTTTTAAAGATTCTAAAACATCTGGTGTGTATCCATCGGTTCCTAATCCAAGCAGAATTCCCTTCTTAGCTAGTTTAAGAACTGGGGAAGTTCCAACTGCATTTCCCATGTTGGATTGAGGATTATTAACTACCATAGAATTTGTTTCCTTTAACATATCCATCGCTTCATCAGAAACATGGACACAATGAACTGCTATGGTTTTATCTGATAAAACACCATCTCTATACCATCTTTCAATTACTCCAGTGCCGTATTTAGCTTTTGAGTCTTCAACATCCTCTATACCTTCTGCACAGTGAACATGGAATCCTGAATCTAGACCATCAATAGCTTCTAAGCACTTATTAATGGTTTCTTTGCTAATTGTCATAGATGCATGAAGTCCAAATAATCCTTTTACCATGTCATCATTTTTTGCATTGCAATATTTTATAAAATCTACATTTTCCTTTATGCCTTCTTCTGCAATTTCCACTCCATCTCTATCTGAAGTTTCATAACATAGATTGCTTCTTATCCCTGCCTTTTGCGCTGCATCTGCTATGGTAAACAAGCTTCCTTCTATAGAAAAAGCACTTGCATGGTGGTCAAAGGCAGTAGTTACACCACATTTGATTTGGTCTACCATTGGTACAAGGGCACTGTAGTAAACATCTTTTGGAGTCAGCTTTCTATCAAGTCTCCACCAAAGGCCTTTTAAAATATCTGAGAAGCACTTAGCCTGTGGACTATCATTTGCCATTCCTCTTGCAAAGGTGCTGTAATAATGCATGTGAGTATTTATGAATCCTGGCATTATAAGCTTTCCTTTAGCATCGATAAATTTACTTCCATGATATTTTTCCTTCAAAATAGCTGTAGGACCTACTTCAATAATTTGATTTCCTTCTATGGCTACTGTGCCTTCTTCTATGATTGGACAAGCAGCATCTCTTGTAATAATTTTTCCATTACCTACTAATAACATCTTCATTCCCCCACGATTTTTTTATGGAAGTTATATACATCTTAATAAAATTTCTATTTTGAAGCTCCTTTCACATTTTCGTGACTTTTCTTCATCTACCTAACTCTTAAATCCCCACCAACATTTATTAAAAATAGAACATAGGGACCTGAAAAGGTTACTCGGAGCTACTAATTTAAGTTACGACCTACTAAAACAAATACTTATGATCCCTCATGCAAGCTTCAATTACTGAAATCATTTCCTTTGAAGCCACCTTCTTATCGCAGCAGCCACAACATCCACATTCCCCAAGTCTAAACTCAAATACTTCACCTAATTCATTTCTGATTAAAAGTACTCCATTCTCCATATCCTTCACATAGAAACCTAGATTTGAAGAATCTTTAAAGTCACTTTCACTCCAGAATAGTGTTAACTTTTCCTTGTATGGATTTCCGTCATGAGGACAGAACACTCCACAGTTACCACATTCATTGCACATACCATCTATGTGAAGAATTTCTTGGACTTCCTTGCCATTTCTATCTACTTTTATAGCTACATTTGCTCTGTTAGGACATACATCTGTACAAATCCCACAAACTTTATTGCAGCCAAGACATCTTTCTGGCTCCTTTGAAGTCACTAGTGCATCTTTAAGAATTCCTTTACGTCCATATAAAGTGGATTTATTATTCAAAGCTTTTCCTGCCAATGAATCTGAACTGTTTGCTCCAGGTTCCAAATCGCAATTCATAGCTTCTTTTCTAAGAATATCCATGGCAATTGCTTTTCCATGGGACATAGCCCCTACTATAGTTCCTGGTCCTGTTTTCGCATCTCCAGCTACATATACACCTTCAATATTTGTTTCACAGTTAGAATTAACTGCTGGATTTCCTTTTGTTGTAACTTTAATACCTAAGTTTTCAAAGAAATCTGTATCTACATTTTCTCCCACGGCCACTATTAGTGCTGTAGCAGGAACAGTTACCATATTTCCTGTTGGAACTGGTTTTCTTCTGCCTGAAGCATCTTTATCTCCAAGAGCCATCTCCTCGCAGATTAGCTCATTTCCATTAAAAGTTACTGGAGCAAGTAATTCTTTAATCTTCACTCCATCTTCTAAAGCTAACTCTATTTCTTCCTTGCTAGCTGGCATAAAATCCTTAGTTCTTCTGTAAACTATAGTTACTTCCTCTATTCCAGAAACTCTGCCCGCTGCCCTTGCCGCATCCATTGCAACGTCTCCTCCACCTATGACACAAACCCTATTTCCTAGGTTTATCTCTTGTGGACTAGCCTTGGACTTCTCTAAAAATTTAATAGCATTAAGAACTTTTTCACTACCTTCTTTTAATCGAAGTTGCCCTTCTTTATAGGCTCCTGTTGCAAGAACTACATAGTCATACTCATTTTTCAATTCTTCTATATTTACTTTTTTATTAACGCCAAATTCAACTTTAACCCCTTGAGCCTCTATCATTGCAAAGTCTCTTTCAATGGCTTCCATAGAAATTCTAAAGTCAGGAATTACATAATTAATGATTCCATAAGGCTTCTGTCTTTTCTCAAAAACTTTAACTTCCATACCATTTCTTCTGAGATAGTTTGCTGTAGCAAGTCCCGCTGCACCTGCACCAATGATGCAAGCTTTCTTGGAAGTTTTAATTTCAGCTGGTACAATTCCATCTATATATTTAACTTGTGCTTCATCTGAAGCCAGCTTCTTCATGGCTCTAATTTCTAGTGAACTATCATAATCAAGCCTTACACATTTATACTGACAGTTATGATTGCAGATAGTTCCTGTAATTGAAGGTGATGGATTGTCCCTTGCGATTACCTTAAAGGCATCTTCATATCTTCCTTCACCTACTAGTGACATATACTCAGGAATTCTTTGATTAATTGGACATCCTTCATTACAAGGTGCAATGGCACATTCATAGATAGGTAATTTTGAGTATACCTTTCTGCTTCCTACAGCTCTTGCTCCTTTAACATTATGTGGGTCCTTTAATGCTTCCTCTGCTAATTTATTTAATAAATCAGTATCTATCTTTGATTTTTTACTTTCCATTGAATCCTCTAGCTTTTTAGCAAGCTGAGTTACTCTTTCATATCCACCTGGTTTTAAAAGTGTAGTAGCAAAAGTTATTGGGCAGATTCCTGTTTCAAATAGCTTATCTATATTGAAAAAGTCAGCTCCACCTGAATAGGAAATATATAAATCTCCCTGAAACTCCTTTGCCAGTCTATTAGCCAAAGTTATAGTTAGTGGATAAAGTGAACGACCTGACATGTACATCTCTTCACCAGGAAGTTCATTATTTAAAATTTTTACTGGAAGAGTATTAGTAAGCTTAACGCCTATGTTTAAAGCCTCTTCCTTCGCAATTAATCTTAATCTTTTTAGCATTGCTATGCCCTCGTCATATTGGAGGTCATTTTTAAAGTGATGTGGATTTAGAGTTATATACCCATAACCCATTTTACTGAAGGTTTCTCTTACGAAGTCCTCTCCCAAAAGAGTAGGATTCATCTTTATAAATGTGTTTAAATGTTTTTCTTTTAGAAGGTATGTTGCAATTCTTTCAATCTCAGCTGGAGGACATCCATGAAGAGTTGAAAGGGTTATTGATGAACATATATTAGGTGAGATATTATTTAAAGCATCTTCATTAAAGTGTGTAAATTTATCTAGATTATTCCTTAAAGCCTCTGTGCATTCCTTCCAGATTGCTGTGTCAGCCCCATTTTTCAGGTTCTCTATAAAGGTGTTAATCTTCTCAGATTTTATTCCTTCTAAGTCATAGCCAACACTCATGTTGAACATAAAGTCTCGTTCTTCACTAATTCCAAGCTCTACTTGAAGTAGATGAAGTATGAACCAGCCTTTAACATATTCCTCATAGGCTTCTTCTACCCTAAGTTCTGTAGACCATTCAACGTTATAGCACTCATCCTCCGCTTTAATACAAGGCTTTGACACTGGTAAATCCTCTCCATCAAGAGTTTGAACTGTTTTTAGCTCAATAAACCTACTTCCTGTTAAATAAGATGCTACAATGTTTTGTGCCAACTGAGAGTTTGGTCCTGCAGCCGGTCCAATTGGAATTCCTAACTTTTCCCCAAGGAAAGAAATTGTATTTTCAGGTTTGTTATAATAAAACTTGTCACTATGAATTCCAAAAATACTTCCTTTAGCTTTTACTTCTTCAATCATCCAATTAATCATTTTTTCAAAGCTAATAGTGCGCATTCTATCACTCATACTCACACCCCCTTATAAGTTAAAATTACCCCAAGGTTAAATTATGTCATCCTCGAGGTAATTCTTTAAATCGTCATATTTATTTTATTTTCCTGCAAATCTCTTTTTATCAGCTTCAACCAAGGATTCAAAAGTAGCTACTGGATCCTTAACTTTGCTTAAGAACATCATTGCAGCTATGATATAAGGTTTGAAGCCAGCTTGACGATATAGCGGTTCACGATAACGGTCAAATACTGTTTTTGCAACTTCTCCTTCTTTGCAGCTAACGTCAGTAATATCTGCTGGTAAACAGTGAAGATATAATGCTTTCCCTTCATTGGTAAGAGACATCATTTCCTCTGTACATTCCCAGTCTTTATGTTTAGCATTTTGTGCTAATAATTCTTTTTCAAGTTCATCTATTCCATCTCTATCTCCCTTAGAATATAGTTCTGTACGCTTTTCCATAGCTGCAAATGGAGCCCAGCTCTTTGGATAAACTATATCTGCTCCCTCAAATGCTTCTGCCATAGAGTTTGTCTTTGTAAAGCTTCCGCCATTTTTCTCTACGTTAGCCTTAGCTACTTCTTCAACTTCTGGAAGTACATCATAGCCTTCTGGATGAGCTAGAACAACCTCCATTCCCATTCTTGTCATAAGACCTATAACTCCTTGAGGAACTGAAAGTGGCTTACCGTAAGATGGAGAATATGCCCAAGTCATAGCTAATTTTTTACCCTTAAGATTTTCTACTCCACCAAAATAATGAATTAAATGTAACATATCTGCCATACATTGAGTTGGATGATCTATATCACATTGTAAGTTTACAAGAGTTGGTCTTTGCTCTAAAACGCCTTCAGCGTGTCCATCTTGAACAGCCTGAGAAACCTCTTCCATATAGGTATGTCCCTTGCCTATGAACATATCATCTCTTATACCGATTACATCAGCCATAAAGGAAATCATATTAGCTGTTTCACGAACAGTTTCTCCATGGGCAATTTGTGATTTACCTTCTTCTAAATCTTGAACCTCTAATCCAAGAAGATTACAAGCGCTAGCAAAACTAAATCTAGTCCTTGTTGAATTATCTCTAAATACTGAAATTCCAAGTCCACTGTCAAAAATCTTAGTTGAAATATTTTCTTCTCTCATAGCACGAAGAAGGTCAGCCACAGCAAATACCGATTTAAGTTCGTCGTCAGTTTTGTCCCAAGTTAAAAAGAAATCATTATTATACATGTCCTCAAAGTCAAGCTCTCCAAGTTTCTCGATGAGATTTTTAATTTTTTCCACAAGATTCACTCCTTAATACATATTAAAACTTTTTTATTTATTATTTTTACTTCATTCTTATTTATCTCTTTCGTTGCTCTCCAGCACCTTATCCTAACTTATAATTAGTTATGTATATTTAGTTAAGGAAACTCCTTCTCAATAACAGTCGAATGAGTGCTCGTCTGAGTAAGTTCTCGTAATCAAATCAAAGATTTGAACGCTCACTTAAACTGACTAGTTAATCAAATTATATATCTATTACCATTAATTGTCAATTAATATTCAGATAATTCTTAATATTTTAAATCGTTTCTAACCACCTTGGTTTTATCTTCTTTTCTTGATAGAATCATAATATAAAGTAAATGTTTACTTCTTTACTAACTAGATAATAGAGATTTATTCCTATAAATTATATTTTAGGTTAAACAAATATATTCCAATGATCCATTATTTTATTGCTATTAATTTTTCAATATATATTCCATTAATTAGACAACCCTTAATTATTTTTACAACACCGATAAAGCATTATTGCTGAGGTGGCGCGCTTAATTTTTTACATAATTTCACTATTTCTGTATCATTACATTTTTATGTTTACCATCTCTCTCTATTCTATTTTAAATAAATGTTGGTAGGCAGATTTATGAGCACTATCACCAACATTTATTTAAAATAGCTCATAGAGCACAAAGGGGCTGTCGCATAATTAATATTTATAAGTCCCAATAAATAAAAGACCTATA
>DALZNT010000048.1:0-25203 GCA_032005505.1 Clostridium sp.
TAAATTATAGTAACTTTCATTGTTATTATTTGCTATCCATTATACTTGATTCGCCTTTTTTAACTAACCCAAGTTTTTCTCTTGCTATCTTTTCTATATATGCTTTATCTTCTGATAGCTTAATCTCATCTTCTAACTTTTGTTTTTCTTCTTGTGCTGTTTGTAATTCACCTGTATATTTTTGAATATCTCTATGCTGCCTGAATATTGTTATTTGCTGATTTATAAATATAAATCCCACATATAAAGCTACAACTAAAAGAATTATCTTTTTATAGTTGAATTTTTTCATATTGATATCCCTTTCTTACTTCTAGGTTACTCACCATAAATCTTATTTTATCTTATTACTAATTAAATACCCATAGATATATTGTAATTTGTATTTTTATTTTCTTCAAGTATTAAGATAATTATTTTATGTTTTTTTTCTTAATTTGTGAAAAATAATCCTTAAAGGATAAAATACCCAATTAATTATTACTCTTATAATGGTCATTATAACGTTAAACACTTTGTCCCATAATTTTACTGCATAACAACTAAACAACTTAAAGTATAAGAATAACCCTATACAATTATACATTAATACATTAAAACTCATGTATGCATAATTAGTATACATCATAAACAAAAAGATTAATACACCCGTTAATATCCAAAAAAGGATATCTTGTATAGCTGTAATAACTTTTCCGGGATCTTCAAACCCTCTAATCACTCTGTAAAAATCGAACAATACCCCTACAGTCATTCCACTAAGCAAAGAGAATATAAATAACGTGACCTGCCTGCTCATGTCAAATATCATAATTACTACCTAAATACCTTTGAGAGAATGCCATTTTGCTTCTTAGGCTTCTTTTCATCAGTAGTATACACTACATACGATACCCTTCCTGTAATTACTACATCACCATTTTGAACATCTAATTTAGTCATTTTTAACTCTTCACCGCGAATATCCATATTCCCTAGGACTGTTATGAGTAATATTTGATCCTCATTAAAGCTTATAATTTCGGAAACACCATTTAGAGTCATCTTTTTTCTATTTTCTAAGGTTAGAAAACTCTTATTATTCTCCAATAACATATCTTTATTCTGTTCCATAAAATCCTCCTAAAACTAATAAGATTTTGGTTTTCTATAAAGATATATTCACTGGAATATGATTTATGCTATATTTATTCCTTGTCCTCAACACCACTAAGAATTTCATACATTTTCTTTGCATCTTCCTTCGTTACATGAGCTGCGATATTTACTATTTTAGCTTTTAATAACTGATTTGCAAACTGTATTTCAATAATATCATCTTCTTTAACTGTAGTGCTTGGCTTAGCCACTTTACCATTTATGGAAACTCTACCATTTTCACATACATCCTTTGCTACAGTTCTTCTTTTTATTATTCTTGAAACCTTAAGGTACTTATCTAATCTCATAAATTCATCCCCCTAACAAACTTCTTATTTTAATTAAAATTCGACATACTTTTCATTTTGCCTTGAATATAAGAAAAAACCCAGAAAATTCTAGGCTTTTTCAAAAGAACTATTTATTTACTCTGTCTTTGAACTCTTTACCAACTTTGAAAACTGGAACTTTAGATGCTGGTATTTGGATTTCTTCTTTAGTTCTTGGGTTTCTTCCAACTCTAGCAGCTCTTTCTCTTGTTTCAAATGTACCAAATCCAACTAATTGAACTTTTTCTCCACCTTCAAGAGTTTCTTCAACAGCCTCTATAAATGCTTTTAAAGCTACCTCATTATCTTTTTTTGTTAGTCCTGACTTTTCAGCCATTTTTGCGATTAATTCTGATTTGTTCACAATAGTACCTCCTTAAATGATAACTTCATATAATTATATATTAATTATATGAAACATTACTTACAATATTCTTATAAATTCCCTAAAATCCTTCTTTTTTATTGAAAAATTTATACTTTTGTTGAAAATTAGCTTTTTTTAGCCTCATTCCATAAAGCATCCATCTCTTCTAAAGTCATAGATTTCATATCAATGCCATTTCGAATTCCAGCATCTTCAATAAATTGAAAGCGTTTTATAAACTTATCTATAGTATAATTTACTGCAAATTCTGGGTCTATGTCAAGAAGTCTTGCAATATTTACTGTAGCAAAGATTAAATCTCCCACTTCCTCCTGTATTCTTGACACATCTGAACCTTTATATACATCTTTTATTTCCTGAAGTTCTTCTAAAATCTTATCCATAGCAGGTTCTACATCATTCCAGTCAAAGCCAACCTTTCCGGCCTTTCTTTGAACCTTATCAGCTCTTAGAAGTCCTGGTAAGCATTTTGGCACATGTTTAAGCTCGTCAGTATAAGTTTCCATACTTTTTTCTTTTTTCTTTATCTCATCCCAGTTGTCTAAAATCTCATCTGTATTTTTTACTTTTACATCTGAAAATATGTGAGGATGTCTAGAAATCATCTTATTAGTTATGCTTCCTATTACATCATTTATATTAAAATACCCATCTTCTCTTCCAATTTGAGCATGGAAAACCACTTGAAGAAGCACATCTCCTAATTCTTCTATTAACTTCTCATCGTCTTCTTCATCTATAGCTTCTATTACTTCATAGCATTCTTCTATTAAGTATCTCTTAAGAGATTCATGAGTCTGTTCCAAATCCCACATACAACCTTCTTCGCCTCTAAGAGTTCCCATTACATTAATTAAATCTTGAAAATCCTTAGTTTCGTCAGGCTTTTTAGGAATATATATGGATGTTAGGTAGTCTATATCTTCTTGTCTATCAAGATCATATAGTTTAATTGTTCTAATACTTTCTTCACCTTCAACCCCTGCAGCTCTAACAAAGATTATATCGGTATCGTCTTTGTAGTACTCACATAATGCAAGCTTTGTTTCTGATGCAATAAACTTATTATATACTTGAGTTATCACAACTCCAAGTCTTTTGTCCATCACTTGATCCTTGATGTCAAAAGCATCAACTATCTTCACACCCTCAATAGGATCTAGTCTTAGACTCTCAATTACTGCATCTATAAAGCTAACTGAAGGCATTAATTTACTTTCTATGCCCTTTTCTTCACAAAGATTTAAAAGTAATGTTACTGACTTCTCAGCAACTAATGGATGTCCTGGTACTGCATAGACCAAATCGCCCTTTTCTTCATGCTTTGCTATAAGATCTTCTGCAATAGCTTTATATATATCATCAAAATTATTATATTTCTCGTAAAATTTATCACAGGTTTCAAAATTAACACCCATAGTTTTTAAATATTCAACATTGGGATGCTTTTCAGTCCTAAAATATATATTATTACCGTTTTTTAATACCTCTAGTACTCCTATGGTTAATGCTTCTTTAGAACCAGGTCCCAGACCAACCACTGTAATCATTCGAATCTACTCCTCTTTTAATTTCTATTAAGTTTACCCATTACATCCTCAAGGGTAAATACCCTGAATATTATTGCTAATACACCAAAGATTATTACTCCCACAAAAATGGCTAATATACAAGATATTCCGTTACTCATTGTATAATTATAGACATTATTATAAATAAAAACAACTGCAATTATCATAATTAATGAGATTATTAAAGGCTTTACAACTATCTGATATAAACTTAATTTAACTCTTAACAGCTTTTTAACCTCTATTATATTCAATACACTAGTAACCATATAACCAACTATACTACCGATAATTGCGCCATAAATATTAAAGGATGAATTCCCCACTAATACATAAGTTATTATAACTTTAAATATACACCCAATTCCCAAATAATATACAGGAGTCATATACTTACCGCAGCTTTGCAATATAGATGTTGTGGTCTGTGTAATGATAATTAGAGGAAGCGTTAATGACAACAGTTTTAAAATTTCATAGCCACCTATATCTCCCATAAAGACTAACCCCATTACAGGCCTTGCTAAAAAGAACAATCCTAAAAAGCTAGGAATTCCAATTACAAAGGATAGTTTAAATACCATATTCACTCTTCTATTTAGCTCTTTTTTGTTATTAAGTGAGTATACCTCTGAAATTATAGGCACCAGAGACGCACATAGAGCCATAGATAGGGCTAATGGTACATTTTCAATAGTCATAGCCTTTCCAGTAAACTGCCCGTATAGAGTGGCACTCTCCGCCATTGTATATCCTGCTACCAAGAGTCTTTGCGGTACTATTATAGAATCAATAAGAGACATAATGGTACCCACAGCTGCACCTACTGAAATTGGCAATGCCGCATCTAGTATCATCCCCATTATCTTACAGTCTCTTTTCTCCCTTTGTGTTGGAAACCTTTTAGCAACCTTAAAATACTTTAAAACTAAATATATACTTCCCAAAACTCCACCTGCTACAGTTCCAAAAGCAGCACCTGCAGCTGCATATGCTATACCTCTTGGAAGCAATAAATATGCGAAGAGAACTCCAAATAGAACTCTTCCAACTTGCTCTATAACTTGAGATACTGCAGTGCTATTCATATTTTGAAGCCCTTGAAAGTACCCTTTAAAAGTACACATTATACATACGAATATAGGTCCAAGAGAAATTACCATAAAAGAGTTATAGGAATTCATGTCCCACCTTAGTAAAGTTATAATTTGATTACCAAAATAGAGCATCAAAAATGATGCAACTAATCCTAATGGAATCATAAGTTTTAAAGTTTGTCGTAAAACGATTCTTACTGCATGCACATCATTTTTTGCATTAAATTCAGAAATAAGTTTTGACATTGCAATTGGTACCCCAGAAGCTATTGCTACAAAGGTCATATATAACGGGTATGACATTTGATAATATCCCATACCTTGATCTCCAATTAATTGCTGTATTGGTATTCTAAAAAATAATCCTAAAAACCTAGCGAAAATCGTTGCTAGTCCTAATATCATGGTTCCTTTTAAAAGCGATTGTTTTTTCATACTTCCTCCTAAAAATAGTTTTTATAATTATAAGTATTTTTAGGAGGAACATTTTAGTACCTATTGCATATAATAATTCCCGCAATAAAAAAATCACACAGGTTTAGTGTGTGATTTAAAGCATTTTTTCCTTAAAATTGATTATATCCAAATCTTCTAGCGCTTTTAATAATAATTAAAATTCCGAACTTACTGTTCCATCTGCTTTCCTAAAAATGAAGCAGCTGTTTCTGCAAGTTTTAATTCCATTTCTCCAAATTTAACTTCTTCCTTTGATGCTATGATTACAGTTCCAACAGTGTCACCTTCAGCAATTATAGGCGATACAACTTGAGCTTTATACTCTGTACTATCTTCACCTTCACAAATTGGAATAATTCCTTGTGATGATTTATCTAAAATTACAGCTTTACGAAGTTCCATTATTTTATCTATTTCACTGCTTATCTTCTTATCAGCATATTCTTTTTTAGAGCCGCCACTTACTGATATAATAGAATCCTTATCACAAATCATAACTATATGTCCAATTGTCTGATGAAGTGCTTCACTATACTCTTTTGAGAACTCACTTAATTCTTCTATAGGTGAGTATTTTTTTAAGATAACTCCACCATCTCTATCAGTAAAAATTTCAAGTGGATCTCCTTCTCTAATCCTTAAAGTTCTTCTAATTTCCTTTGGTATAACAACACGACCAAGGTCATCTATCCTTCTAACTATTCCAGTCGCCTTCATTAACTTACCTGCCTCCTTTAATTCCTCAAATTAATCTATGAATGTTATTATTATCCTTCTTAACGTAAATTTTATGCACTATAGAAATTTTTTCATTAAAATTATTTATGCATAAAAAAAGAAGCCAATACATAGAATATCGGCTTCTGTCTTATATATTATTTTTATTGTTTTAACTTATCTTCATAAAGCTTTATATCCGCATCATCTTGCCACTCTTTAAGAGTTTCTGTCCATTTAGTGTATTTAGCTTGATCTAAAACAGCTGTATGAACTTCTTCTTTAACTGCCTCAAAATCTTTAACTGGATATTCTTCTTTATCTAAACATTTTATAACGTGGTATCCAAACTTAGTTTGAACTGGAGCTGGAGTATATGCTCCTTTTTCAATAGATATAGCAGCTAATAAGAATGTTTTATCAATTGTAGTACTATTATAGTCTACCCAATCTAAATCTCCGCCTTTATCTTTTGTTGCATCTGTTCCATACTCAGCAGCAAGCTCAGCAAAATCAGCTCCACCATCTAATTTCTCGATGATTTCTTTAGCTGTAGCTTCATCTTCAACAAGTATATGTGCTGGTCTAACTCTATTTGTCTTCTCTGTGTATGCGCTTTTATTTTCTTCGTAATATTTTTTTTCTTGCTCTTCTGTAACAGTTACATCTTTAGTAGCTTCTTCATAAACAATTTCTGATATTAGTGATAATTTTATTTCTTGAAGGAATTGCTCCTCAGTTAATCCTGTTGCAGAAATTGCACTTTGAAAAGTTTCCTCACTTTCAAAGCTTTCCTTAATGCTTGCAAGCTTTTCATTTGCTTTAGTTTCTAATTCCTCATCTGTAGGAAGTATCCCAAATTCTTCAGCTTTATTTCTGAAAATTACGTCATTCACCAATGTGTCTAGCATACTAAGTCTTTGCTTAACTAAGTAGCTCATAGCATCTTCATTGTTTTTATAATCTTTTCCATATGCTGCTTCTACTTGCTTTAAAACGAAGCCTAAATTATCATCCACTTCACCTAATGTTATTTTCTGATTATATACTTTAGCTACAACTGATTTTCTAATTCCCTCTTCTGTTTTTTCCACCATACTACAACCTACAGCTGCGAACATCATGGTAGCTGCCATTGCTCCTGCTAATACTTTTTTTAATTTTATCAATTTCTAATCCTCCAATCGGTTTCATTTAGTTAAAATTGCATTTTCATCTTACCATAAAAACCCGCCTAAATAAAGAATACGGTTATCTATTCACTTAATGTTGATAAATCCTTAATAATATTAATAAGGTCATCCAACACATCTTTTTTATTCATATCCTTACTTCTATAGGCTAAAGCAGGCACTTCCCCCATCTTAAAGGTTATTTTATTCCTATAGTTCTCAAGTATATGCCTTACCATCTCTGCTGTTAAGTATGCTTTTTCCTTAAATGTAATTAACACTTGCACCCCTGTATCTTTAATCTCAATAACACCTATATTTTTCGCCATTGCCTTAAGATAAGCAATATTCATTAAATTGTATATGCTAGCTGGTATGTCAGAATATCTGTCCTCAATTTCTTCAATAACATCCTGCATATGCTCATAAGATTCTATAGCTGCAATCTTCTTATAGACTTGAATCTTCTGTGTTTCATCATCAATAAAGTTACCTGGAATATATGCATCAATCTTAATATCTACAGTAGTATCTATCTGACCCTTATCACTTTCGCCCCTAACTACCTTTACAGCCTCCTCAAGCATTCTACAATACAAATCATACCCTACAGATGACATATGGCCACATTGAGCAGCTCCCATAATATTTCCTGCACCACGAATTTCTAAGTCTCTCATAGCAATCTTCAGACCTGAACCAAGCTCAGTAAAGTCCTTTATCGCTTTCAGCCTTTTCTCTGCAACTTCAGTAAGGACCTTATCCTTAGTATAAGTGAAATATGCATATGCAATTCTATTAGTTCTTCCAACTCTTCCTCTAAGCTGATAAAGCTGGGATAATCCCATCTTATCTGCATCCGCTATTATCATAGTGTTTGCATTTTGAATATCTATTCCTGTTTCAATGATAGTAGTCGCTAATAATATATCATACTTTTTATCAATAAAATCTAGTATAACCTTTTCCAGCTCTCTTTCCGACATCTGTCCATGCCCAATAGCAATTTTAGCTTCAGGTACAAGCTTTTGTACATAAGTTGCCATATCACTTATGGTTTCAACTCTATTATATACAAAAAATACTTGTCCTCCTCTATTCATTTCCCTCATTATAGCATCTCTTATAAGCTGGTCATTAAACTCTACTACATAGGTCTGTATAGGATATCTTTCTTCTGGTGGCGTCTCAATTATACTGATATCTCTAACACCACTTAAGGACATATGAAGAGTTCTTGGAATTGGAGTGGCACTCAATGTTAGTACGTCAATATTTTTCTTCATATCCTTTATTTTTTCCTTGTGAGTAACTCCAAATCTCTGTTCCTCGTCTATTATAAGAAGTCCTAAATCCTTAAAGACTACATCTTTTTGAAGCAACTTATGAGTTCCAACAACTATGTCTAAATTTCCATCTCTCAAATCCTTAAGAGTTTCTTTTATCTGAGTCCCAGTTCTAAATCTACTAATCATACCGATTTTTATTGGGAAATCTGAAAATCTTTTAAGCATATTTTTGTAATGCTGTTCTGCTAATATCGTTGTTGGGACAAGGATTGCAACCTGCTTACCATCCATTACGCACTTAAAGGCTCCTCTTAAAGCGACCTCTGTCTTACCATAACCAACATCTCCGCAAAGCAGTCTATCCATAGGTTTATCGCTTTCCATATCGTTTTTAATATCCTCTATAGCTGTCAATTGGTCCGGAGTTTCTTCATAGGTAAATTCATCTTCAAACTGCCTCTGCCAAGGTGTATCCATTTCATACTTATGACCTTTTAATGTTGATCTTACAGCATAAAGCTTTACTAAATCCTCTGCAATGTCCTCTACAGATTTTTTAACTTTAATTCTAGCCTTCGCCCATTCATTTCCTCCAAGTTTGTTAACCTTTGGAGTTTTACCTTCTCCACCTATATACTTTTGAACTAAATCTAACTGCTCTACAGGTACGTATAAAGTATCTCCAGAATTATATTCAAGAACAAGATAATCCTTCTTATTGCCCTGAACATCTAGTTGATTAATACCCTTGTACATACCAATTCCATGATTTACATGTACTACATAATCCCCTAATTTAAGTTCTGTAAAACTCTTAATTTTGCTTGCACCTTTAGGTGTAGCTCTTCTCGTTGTCTTTCGCTTTGATTGTCCAAAAACCTCAGTGTCAGAGATTATACAAACTTTTAAATCTGGATATTCAAAACCTTTAACAGCATTACCAAAGGTTACAACTACATCTCCCTGACCAACATTATCTACTAAATCCTTATATGTTGCATCAATATTTCTTTCCCTTAAAGTAGCAATTAATCTTTCTCCTCTAGTTCTTGTCCCCGATAATATCAAAGTCCTGAACCCAAGTTTTTTCTTATCTTCAATATCATCAATGAGCATATCTAGTTGCCCATGATAGTTATGAATAGTAATTTGGGAGAATGCCACTAAATTTCTTGGTTTAAGCACCTTCGTATTAGTTGTCAAACTCTGAAGTGTCATAGTACTTCCAGCCTCTAATCTATCTACGACCATATCCTTAGGTATCAGGAGCTCCCCCTGCTTTGGCAATATATTTCCCCTGCTTAAAAAATTCTCATAATTTTCTTCAAACTCAAAGTACACGCTATCCAGCTTGCCCATAGACCTGTTTACATCGTCTACTACCACTAAAGTATTTTTGAAATAATCTAAAAGGGTTGTTTGCTTCTCGTAAAAGAAAGGTACATAACTATCGATAGTTTCAAAGCTCCAAGTTTCCGTTAAACTCTCTATATTTTGATTAACGGTAGTTTCAATTCTTTCTAAAGCTTCCTTGTCCTTGCTTTTTTTGAATCTAGCTACGGAACTACTTAACTCTTCTTCTATCTTTTCTTTACCCGCTTTTATATGAGCTTCTGTTAAAATTATCTCCTTAGCAGGGAATATATGAATACTCTTAACCTTATCTATACTTCTTTGACTTTCCGAATTAAAAGTTCTTATAGAATCCACTTCATCATCAAACAATTCTATTCTATAAGGACTTCCTCCCATTGGCGGATAAACATCTATTATTCCACCCCTCACTGAGAACTGCCCAATATTTCCAACTACACTGCAACGCTCATAACCACACATTACAAGCTGCTGGCTCAAAGCCTTTATATCTACGATACTCCCTACCTCTATCTCAAAGCTAAACCTCTTAAATAGTTCCACAGGGGCATAAGAAGCCGCTAGTGATTCGATTGATGTGACAATGATGTTTTTCTCACCATTTAAAATCTTATTGAAGACCTTAAGTCTCTCCCACCTCAAATCACCAGAAACAGCTTCTATATTATAAAATGTAACTTCTCTAGTAGGCAGATAGTATACATCATTGCAATAGAAGCTTAAATCTTCATATATATTTTTGGCTTCTATATCATTATGAGTTACTATAAGCATACTCTTCTCTATTTCTTCATAGACACCATATAACAGATAACTTTTCCCAGACTCTGAAAGCCCATGTACCCCAATAGGGTATTTATCCTCTTTTATAGACCTTCTTATTTCTTTAAATTCACTGCTAATCTGTAAGGGTGCCATTATACCCTTTAATCTCAAATTATCACCTCTTAAAATAACTCTTACAACTATTCAGCTTTAAAAGAATTAAATTTATTCATTGCTTCATTAGGTCCGTCCACTATCATTACTTTAACTGCATCTGCAGCTGCTTCAAATGATTTTTCAAGTTTTACTTCCTCTTCTTTTGAAAATCTCCCTAATACATAATCTACTAAACTACACGTAGGTTCACCTACACCAACTTTAATTCTAGGAAAACTATCAGTGCCTAAATGAGCTATGATATTCTTAATGCCATTGTGTCCACCAGCACTTCCCTTAGTTTTTATTCTTAGTCTTCCAACTTCTAAGCTAACATCATCATATATAACAATTATGTTTTCATTAGGTATTTTATAAAAATCCATTATACCTCTGACACTCTCACCACTTAAGTTCATGTAAGTCTGAGGCTTTAAGAATATAACCTTTTCACCACCTATATTTGTTTCACCGTAGATTCCTTTAAATTTTGTCCTATTTATAGTAAAGTTATACTTTCCTTCACACAAATCCACTATATCAAATCCTACATTATGTCTTGTCTTATCATATTTATTGCCTGGGTTCCCAAGGCCTATAACTAAATACATAGCAACCTCCAAATTATTTTAATAACTATTTTAAAATGTTCATAATGTTTATTATACTAGACTTTAAAGAAAAAACGAAAGTAGCATTGCTCAAATGCTACTTTTATTTTTTCCCATCAGGTACTTTTATATTAAATTCACTATAGGTTCCATTTTTATATACCGTAAAATAAACAATATCTCCAATCTTCTGCTGTTCAAGAATATCATTTATATCCGCTACACAGTTAACAGATATACCATTAACCTCAGTAATTATATCCGTAGGCCGGATTCCAGATTCATAAGCTAAACCACTTTTGGTAACCTCTTTGGCATAAACGCCTTCAATTCCATTTTCTTGTTGTGATATTGCTTCCTCACCATATATACCCATATATAAAATCAAAGAGTCCTGTTTATCTAATATATTATCAGTTATTTGTCCTAAGTCATCTACTGAAATATAAAAGCTATTTTCAAGATAATCATTGTGATATGCCATGGTCGTATTATTTACTCCAATAAGTTCTCCCGAAATATTACATAGTGCAGCACCTGTATTTATATACTTTGGAGAAATACTGGTCTTAACCATTCTTAGCAGTTCTGAAACCTTGCTTTGAGAATTTCTAAAGATTATATTCTCTCTAGTACTTATCACTGTCCCAATCTCTATACTGCCATTATAAGATTTACCTAATGGGTTACCTACACTCATAATCTTATCCCCGGTTTTAATATCTATAGGACTTTCTGCTATGGCTATTGGAGTTAAATTGCTATTTTCAACCTTTAGCATTGCAATATCATAAATACTATCAAACCCAACAAGAGTAGCACTATATATTATATCATTATAGCTTTTTACCTTTATACTAGTTGCATTAACAAGACCATAATAATTAGTAATTATATACCCTTCATCACCTACAACTATACCTACTCCTACATTGATTTCTCTTGTAGTTTCTTCATTGCCAATAACATTTATAACAGAGACCACTGACTTAATAGCCTTTGATGCTACATCTTGTAGCTTAGCTGAACTTTCTTTTGTAATTACTTCATTACCATCATTACTCTGATTAAAATAATAATTTTCATCATCTTCAGCACTACTCATAACCATAGCTGTAAATGCTCCACCTAAAGAGGCCATAAATAAGCAAACTAGAGTAAATGCAACAAACTTGCCTCTACGCTTTTTCTTAATCTGATTAAATGTTATATTTGCTCTTGAATCCTTGTAATCATCATTGAAATTGCTCATAATAGCCTCCTTTCAACATTAATAATCTAAGACTATTTTATATCTTCTTCGTAATTGGTAAAGTAAATGTAAACTTAACACCATTATCAATATTTTTAACCCAAATCTCTTCATCATGTAGATTAATAATCTTTTTAACAATAGAAAGCCCTAGTCCAGTACTCACTTTCTGAGTTCTTGACTTATCAACCTTATAGAATCTATCCCAGATATATTTTATATCTTCCTCTGCTATGCAAGGTCCTTCATTAAAGATTGATACACATGCCTTTTTACCTTTTCCTTCAGAGGATATTTTTATAAAGCCACCTTCATTTCCATACTTTATGGCATTATCTAAAAGGTTAGTAACTACTTGGATTATCTTATCTTCATCACATAAAACTGCGAGTTCATTACCCTCAAAATAAACTTCTACAATTAAGTTTTTATTTTTAATTCTACCTTCATTTCTAAGAATGCACAGACGAATTATCTCATTTATATCCACCGCTGTTTTCTCGAGCTTATAGGTTCCCGATTCCACCGCAGATAAATCTAATAAATCATTTATTAGTCTAGCTAAACGCTGGATCTCTTCATAAGCAATGTTTAAATAGTACTTATGTTTTTCAGGTGGTATTACTTCATCCAAAATTCCACCAATAAATCCCTTTATGGACGTCATCGGCGACCTAAGTTCATGGGATACATTTGATATAAATTCTTTTCTATTTTGCTCAACCTGTTGTAAAGAATCCGCCATAACGTTAAATGCCTTCGCAAATTCCTCCATTTCATCATCGGAATGAATTTCAACCCTCTTATCAACGTCACCACTAGCTATTTTTCTAGCTACACTACTCATCTCTGACAATGGGTTAACTATCATCTTTTGTGAGAAGTAATATATAACTATACACGATGCTATAACTGCAAGTACTGCAGATAGCCAGATTATTTGATATACATTAGATAGAGAGCTGTCTAACGTGTCTGTTGAAATACTTATTAACGCTGCTCCTTTAACATTTCCATCCATGTCTTTTAATGGTTCACCCATAACATAAACTTTTTTATCTAAAAAAACTCCATAATCATTTATAGCATCAATGCAAGCTTCATCCTTTAATTCTTCTAGCTCACCGTGAAATACTTGTTTTCCTATAAGCTGTGAATACTTCATGGATGTTGTAGCATTTACATATCCATTACTATCTAAAATTAAAATATCATCACCTATATAGGATGATATAAATTTTATTTTTTCACTCAGCTCATCATGGGTCATTCCACCATCTAGAAAATTAATTACTACATTCTCAATTACATCCATTTGGCTTGTTAACCCTTCTTGTCTAGACTTAATGAAATAATCTTGAAACCAAAAGGAAAGAAATGCGGCTAAAATAGTAAAACTTACTGTAATTATGATGGTGTATGTTACAACCATCTTAGAGAATAAGCTATTTTTAACCATTATTTCACCTCAAATTTGTACCCAACACCCCAAACAGTTTCTAACTGCCAAGAGTCTCCTCCTGCTACTTTTTCTCTTAATCTCTTTACGTGAACGTCTACTGTTCTTGAATCTCCTGGGTAATCATATCCCCATACTTCACAAAGTAATTGTTCTCTTGTAAATACTCTATTTTTGTTGCTTGCTAAGAAGTGTAATAGTTCAAACTCCTTAGGTGGCATTTTTATTTCTTGACCCTTATATGTAACATTATAAGAATTAATATCTATAACTAAGTTCTCAAAGGATAAAGCCTCTTTACTATCTCCCTCTGATGTATATCTTCTTAAAACCGCTTTTACTCTTGCCATAAGTTCTTTTGGCTCAAAAGGTTTAACGATATAATCATCAGCGCCTAGTTCTAACCCTAAAACTTTATCGAAGGTCTCACCCTTAGCAGTTATCATTATTACTGGTGTTTCACTATCTCTTCTAATCCACTTAAGAACATCTATACCATCTAAATATGGTAGCATTACATCTAGAAGTACTAAATCAGGCTTATAGCTTGAAAATGCTTCCTGAGCCTCTCTTCCATCATTGGCTACCTTCACATGGTACCCTGAGCTTTCTAAATACATTTTTATTACTTCGCATATATTTTTATCGTCATCAACAACTAGTACTTTTCCTAAATTACCTTCCATGAGTATCCCTCCTAATATTTATCTTTAAGCTAAATTTAATATCTCTCTTGTATTATATAACAATCAACCTAATTCTAATTGATTTAAATTTAAAATTAATATTTTTAACAAAATATTTATAAAATTTCATTCATATCTTTACATATCTTCAAAATATGTTGTAATACAAAAATAGAGGGAAGAAACTCCCCCCTCTAAAATCTAAACTTATAATTATCTTAACTATAAAATATTAATCAAAAAGCTTACTTACAGATACTTCTTCGTATATTCTCTTAATAGCTTCTGCAAATAATGGTGCTATAGATAATATTTTTATCTTATCTATCATTTTTTCTTCTGGTAAGTGAACGCTATCTAGCATTACTAACTCTTTTATTGGTGATGCTTCTAATCTCTCTATAGCAGGACCTGATAGTACTGCATGTGAACAACAAGCATAAACTTCTGTTGCTCCCATTTTAACTAGAGCAGCAGCTCCATTACAGATAGTTCCTGCTGTATCAATCATATCGTCAATTAAAATAACTCTTTTGCCTTTTACATCTCCAATGATGTTCATTATTTCAGCTACATTTGCTTTTGGTCTTCTCTTATCAATAATAGCTATTGGAGCATTCAATCTGTCAGCAAACTTTCTAGCTCTTGTAACACTTCCAAGGTCTGGAGAAACTACTACAATATCATCACAGTCTTTGAATCCATTATCTATGAAGTAGTCAGCAAGTATTGGTGCTCCAATAAGGTTATCAACTGGTATGTTAAAGTATCCTTGTATTTGAGCTGCATGTAAGTCCATTGTTAAAACTCTATCTGCTCCTGCTGCAGTAATTAAATCTGCAACTAGCTTAGCAGTTATTGGATCTCTAGCCTTTGCTTTTCTATCTTGTCTTGCATATCCATAGTAAGGAATAACTGCTGTTATTCTTCCTGCTGAAGCTCTTTTAAATGCATCAATCATTATTAAAAGTTCCATAAGGTTGTTGTTAACTGGAGCGCTTGTTGGCTGGACAACGAATACGTCTAAACCTCTAACAGTTTCTGCAATATTTACAGCTATCTCTCCATCACTAAAAGTAGTAACTTCATTCTCCCCTACTTCAAGACCTAAACGATTTGCTATATCTACAGCTAATTCAGGGTATGCGTTACCTGCAAAAATCTTGATATTTCTTCCATGGCTTATCATTGTGTAGTCCTCCTAAAACTTTATTTATTATTTTTTATATTTATCATGTACCCAGTTCTCTTTATTAACTTGTCTTGCTCTAGCTATAGCTAAAGATCCCTCTGGTACTTTGTTTGTAATTGTTGATCCAGCCGCAATATAAGTATTATCTTCTATTTCAACTGGAGATACTAGATTGCTATTACATCCCACAAACACATTATTACCAATTACAGTTTTGTTTTTAGTCTTACCATCGTAGTTTACTACTACTGTCCCGCAGCCAAAATTGCACTTCTCGCCAACCTCAGCATCACCTATGTAAGTTAAATGTGATACTTTAGTTCCATCTCCAATAGTTGATTTCTTTATTTCAACGAAATCACCTATTCTTGCGCCATTACCTATTACAGTTTCTGGACGAATATATGCAAATGGTCCTACAGTTGTATTATTTCCAACTTTGCAATCTAAAACTACAGAATTTTCTACAGTTACTTCATTACCTATAACAGCATTAGTTAGTCTGTTATTTGCATAAAGAGTACAACTTTCTCCAATAACTGTTTTTCCTTCTAAGACATTGCCTGGATATACTACGGTATCTTGACCTATAACTACTTGCCAATCAATATATGTGCTCTTTGGATCAATAATTATAACACCATTGTCCATATGCTTTTGATTAATTCTAGCTCTCATTATTTCATTTGCTACTGAAAGCTCATGCTTTGAGTTTACAGCTGTAATTTCATCTACCTCAACAGCTATAGCTCCAACCTTCTTGCCTTCATTTCTTAATATTTCTAGTACATCAGTTAAGTAATACTCACCTTGATTATTGTTATTGTTAAGTTTACCTAAAGTATTTAATAACGATTCAATATCAAAGCAGTACATTCCCGAGTTTATTTCATTAACTTTTATTTCTTCCTCGTTACAATCCTTAAACTCAACAATCTTTTCTACCTGTCCGCTAGCATCTCTAATTATTCTTCCATACTTTAATGGATTTTCCATAATTGAAGTTAATACGGTTGCACTACAGCCTTCTAGTTCATGATAGCTCGTAAGTGCAGTAACAGTCTCATCTGTAATAAGTGGACCATCTCCAACAAATATTGATACAGTTCCTTTTTTACCAGCTAAAAACTCTTCAGCACACATTACTGCGTGACCAGTTCCTAATTGTTCTTCTTGAACTGAGTAGCATATATTTCTACTTTCAGTACCTTTTCTAACTTTTTCAGCACCTTTTCCTATTACCACATTTACTTCATCTATACCAGCACTTCTGATATTGTCAATAACATGATTAATCATCTCTTTCCCACATACCTTATGAAGTACTTTAGGGGTATTAGATTTCATCCTTTTACCTTCACCAGCTGCTAAAATTATAGCACATTTATACAAATTAAACACCTCTTTGCCAATAATATATATAAAAAAATCAACTTTACAACATTTTTCAACTTCTTGTATCACACTTTAGCTACATAAATGTAAGCCTTTTATTATTCATATAAATCAATTAAAAAACATATAATAATTTCATTTTCTTATATTACTCTTTTTATTGTTTTTTTTATAACATTAATCATATTTAATATGACGCATATATGCTTATTATATTTAAACTGTGGTATTTTTTCAACTAAAGTATCGATTATAAAAAATCCTTACAAAATAAAAAGGAGTTACACACTCCTTTTTAGCATTAATTATTAAGCCTCTACTTGTTCCTCGTTCTTTACTTTTTCATATGCATCAAGTATTGACTTTTGAATTTTTTCTCTTGTTTCAGTGTTAATTGGATGAGCTATATCCTTAAATTCTCCATCAGGAGTTCTTCTACTAGGCATAGCTATAAAATTCCCGCTTTGACCTTCAATTATTTTGATGTCGTGCACTACAAATTCGTTATCTAATGTTATAGATACTATAGCTTTCATTTTTCCTTCTGTAGTAATTTTTCTGATTCTAACGTCTGTAATATTCATGAAAATCCACCTCCAAGATGTATGCTTTCATGTATTATTCTACTAAAACCTTGCAAATCCTTCTAATTGTCGAAACTTTTTCCATAATTTCATAATTTCATAAATATTATGAGTTTTTATGAACAGAAGGACTCACTATAGCAATTCCATCTTCTCCGATTCCATGAAAATTAACTAATGAAATATAATTTTCAACTAATTTTTCTTTTATTTCTATACTATCTATTAAGAATCCACTACCAAGAAGTTCACTGTCAAATTCACTAAGTAGCTCCTTTATCCCCTTTGCTGTTCCGCCGCCTCTCATGAAATCATCTATAAATATACACTTACTATTTCTTTTCATAGATTTTGTCGATAAAGACATAGTCTGTAATCTATTGCTTGACCCTGAAGCATAGTTAATACTTACTGTTGTTCCCTCAGTATATTTTGTGTCGTGACGCACAGTAACAAGCTGTATTCCTAATTGTTTTGCAACTTCATAACCTAACGGAATACCCTTAGTTTCAATAGTAACTACATAGTCTATATCCATTTTTTTAAATGCTCCTGCAAGAATTATTGCAGCATCTTGAATAAGACTAGGATTGTAAGCTATATCTGTTATATATAAGAAGTTACCTGGTACAACTCTTGATTTCTCTCTTAAAAGTTCACATAACTCTTCTATATATGCAGCTTTATCATTATAAGATTTTTCATTTATAAATCTTATACCACCAGAAGCACCAGCTACTGTTTCGATTCTTCCCATCGATAAAGCTTCAACTACTTCTCTTACAATTACTATATCTTCACTTATTGTCGATTTTGCAGCATTAAATTTTTCTGTAAATAAGTTTAATGTTATAATCTTATTAGGATTCTCTGTTAAAATTTTTGTAATACCAATTACTCTTTGATTTCTATTAAATTTATCTTTACTTTTCTCCATACATCACTATACCTTTCCGAAGTTTAACTATATTTTAGCCTTTAATGTTCACCTTTATTCTATATGTTTTCATAATAAATGTAAACATACAATTGGCTTAAACACTAAACTTCTAGCTCTGCAGGCAATATTTTAAATTTAAATTAATCTTTTCATATGTTATCTCTTAAATTAATTACCAATATGTATCTTAACTGCACATCACTATTTTAGCTGTTAATGGATTTCTTTTAGTAAATTCGTTTGCCTCTTGAATATTTCTAGCCTTAAATAAAAGCTTTCCCCCGTTTTTATTTAAAACTCCACCACATAACATATATTTACTTCCTCTAATTGTATCATCCTCTAAAAAGTTTATCCCCTCTAGCCCTTTACCATCTGCTTTATACTTTAGTTCTATAAATAATCCATTGCTTCCCATAATTTCTTCCTCCACACATTTTTTAATATATATAATACTCTTTAATTAACGATTCATTTGAACATCCGTTCTCTACAAGTAATATTAGCGAACAAGCGTTCAAATGTCAACATAAATTTTATATAATATTAAGAAAACTAAAATTATATATTTGGGTTTTCTTTTCCAAAATATAAGAATTCATTGCAATTCCTATGATTCTTTATAAAATTACTGTGTTTTTTATATGATTTTTTGTATATAATTTATAAGAGAGATTTACCTATTTTATATACAATACGTATAATCTATTGTAGGTAATAATATTTTTAACTGTAGTTTTAAACACCATAGTTATATTACATAAGGAGTTGTTATATATGAGTTTTGATTTTTTACAAGATAAACACAAAAAAGTCCATTTCATAGGCATTGGCGGAATTAGCATGAGTGGTCTTGCTGAAATTCTATTAAAAAATGGTTATAAAGTATCTGGTTCTGATATGAAGGATTCAAAGCTTCTTCAAAATCTAAGAGCTAAAGGTGCCGAAGTTTATTTAGGCCAAAGTGCAGACAATATAAAAAATGTAGATTTAGTTGTTTATACTGCCGCTATAAGCCAAGATAACCCTGAGCTTCAAAGATGCGTAGAATTGGGACTTCACATGATGGATAGAGCTGAGTTCCTTGGTGCTATAATGCTTGGCCATAAATATAATGTAGCCGTAGCAGGAACTCACGGTAAAACTACAACTACATCAATGATGGCTCACATCGTTTTACAAGAGGATGTTGACCCAACAATTTTAGTTGGTGGAGAACTTGATGTAATAAACGGAAATGTACTTGCAGGAAATAGTGACTACTTCATTACTGAAGCTTGCGAGTATAAAGCTTCATTCTTAAAATTCCACCCACACGTAGGAATAATATTAAACATAGATGCTGACCATCTAGATTTCTACAGAGATATAAATCACATAAAGGATACCTTTAACGAGTTCATTGACATAATTCCTGAAGAAGGCTTCCTTGTGTGCAACAATGATGATGAAAATGTAAGAGATGTCTTAAAAAATAATCACAAATGCAACATTATGACCTATGGAATAAAATCAGGAGAATATACTGCAAAAAATATAAGCTATAACTCTCTTGGATGTGGTTCTTATGACCTTTATAAAGGTGAGGAGATGCTATTTGCCATAAATCTAAATGTACCTGGAGAGCATAATGTTCTTAACTCTCTATCTGCTATATGCACAGGATTAGCTCTTAACTTCTCTCAAGAATCTATAGTAAATGGATTGTTTAACTTTAGAGGTACTCACAGACGTTTTGAGTTTAAAGGCGAAAAAGATGGAGTGAAAGTAATAGATGATTATGCTCATCACCCAACAGAAATAGCTGCAACTCTTAATGCTTGTAAAAACTATCCACATAATAACTTATATGTTATCTTCCAGCCTCATACTTACACTAGAACTATAACTTTATTTAATGAATTTGCTAGCACTTTTGATAGCGTAAACCATCTAATCCTTGCAGATATATATGCTGCTCGTGAAAAAGATACTGGTATTGTTAGTTCAATGATGTTAGGCGACGCTATAAGAGCTCGTGGAGTTGATGCTCTAAATATTCATAGTTTTGAAGAAATCGTTGATTATCTAAAAACTCATGCTAAAGAAGGAGATTTAATTCTTACTGTAGGAGCAGGAGATGTTAATGTTATTGGCGAAATGTATTTAGAGAACTAAAATAAAATTTAAAGTAGCTATTCTTCATTGGAGAATAGCTACTTTAAGTTAGAATCTAAATCTTCGATTTATCTATTCAAAGTTAAGTAAGCGTCCAAATCTTTGATTTGATTACGCGAACTTACTCTTTGAGCACTCATTCGAATGAATATAAGAATGAGTTTACTTAAAAACATACTAAATTTTTATTTAATGAGGTGTAAAAATGAAATCAATTTATCCTGAAAAAGCTTATATTGTAAATGCCTTTACTAAAGATAACTTAGGTGGTAATAAAGCTGGCGTTGTAATTGGATGTGAAAACCTCTCTTCAGAGGACATGCTGAAAATTGCTAGCTACATAAATCTTTCTGAAACAGCCTTCATAAATAAATCTACAAATAAAGAATATGATTACGAAGTTCGCTTCTTTACCCCTACTACAGAGGTTGATTTATGTGGACATGCTACCATTGCTTCCTTTTATACTTTAGGAACTCTAGGACTTTTACCTCGTCATTCCGATAGAGTTATCCTTAAACAGAAAACCTTAGCTGGAATTCTAGATATAGAAGTAAACTTTGACAATAAGAAGGTTGCCTCTGTACTTATGACTCAAACTTCTCCTGAATTTTATTACTACATAGATGATGTTCAACCTTTATGTGAAATTCTCGGTATTTCTGTAAGTGATGCATGCATTTCTGGTTCCACAGTAAAACCTATGGTGATTTCAACCGGGTTAAAAGATATAATCTTTCCTGTGAAATCTTTAAAAACCTTAAAAAGCATCAATCCAGATTTTGAAAAACTAAAAAACTATACAGATAATTTAAATTTAGTAGGGCTACATGCCTTTACCTTTGAAACCGAAAACCCCGAAAGTTCCGTTGCCACAAGGAACTTTGGTCCAAGTGTTGGCATTGATGAGGAAAGTGCTACAGGAACTTCCAATGGAGCTCTTTGTTCTTATATTATCAAGCACAACTTATTACCTTTTGAAACTGACCTTAATTTAGCTTGTGAACAAGGCTACTACATGGGTAATCCAAGCCAAATCCTTTGCAAAGGCACACAAGCACCTGAGGTCATAACCATAAAGGTAGGCGGTACAGGAACTATTGAAAAAGATATTGAATTGGCTCAACTTTTCTAAAATATAGTTTTCAAGTTGCTAAATTCAGCTTCGACCTTATTTTTAACCTCGGGACTAGGATCAAACAAAGACTCATACCTATAAATGAATACTCCTGAACAATTATTAAGGCTTCTAGATGCTTCTACCTGCCTTTTTAAAATATCACTGGAATTCATCCACTCTAATGAACCAGCTCCAGCCCATTGATCCTCAGTCCCTATTTTGTAAGCTGCAATTCCTATATAAAGCTCTACCGATGGTTCAGTAACAATATTATTAAGTTCATCTATAACAGCTTGAAACCCTCTGTTTTGATTTTCGAAGCCATAATAAACTTGAGGACAAATATAATCTATATATCCTTTATTTTGAACCCATTTCTTAACATCAATATATTGAGTGTTATAATTATTATTCATAGACCCTTGAGGACTAATCCCAAAGAGAACTTGAGGATTTATTTTCTTTATTGCTTCATATACTTCCCTCACTAGAATATTTACATTTTCACGTCTCCAATCCTCTAGTCCTAACTGACCCCCAGAATTCACATAGCTATTAAAAGTTTCCTCATCTATATAGCTCTCGGTGCCTGGATAAAAATAATCATCAAAGTGTATTCCATCAACATTATAATTCTCTACTATCTCCTTAACTCCATTTATAATAAGCTCTCTAACTTCTTCTTTCCCAGGATTATAATATATACCTCCATTATAGTTTATTACCGCATCACTGCCTTCATTAATCCATTTTGTCACGGGGTTTTCATTACTAATATCCACTTTTGATGTCCCACTTCTAACTCTATACGGATTAAGCCAAGCTTCAATTCTAATACCCTTTTGGTGTGCTTCTTTCACCATAATTTCTAGTGGATCATAATCAATGCTTCCTCCTTCTGTACCTGTACAGCAAAATGACAAAGGATAATAATTTGATTTATATAAGGCATCTGAAAATGGCCTCACTTGTACTATTGCAGTGTTAAATCCAAACTCTTTTATTCTCTTAAAAGCATACTGAATATTTTCAGTAAACTCTTCCTTACTTTTCCCTTTTAACATAGGCTCTAAATCTATGTAAGATAACCATATTCCCTTTATCTCTCCATCTATTATCACCTGACCATCTTCATTACTATCTATAGATCCTGGATTTTCTTTTATATTATTATTATTATCGAACCCTATAATCCAAACTAACCATCCTACAATTAAAATAAATATTATTACTGTAGCAACCTTCATCTTATCCATTTTAACCACCCCTTCCACAACTAATTATATAATATGTTCCTATATACCTCTTTAGAATAAAACTTATTTAACATATAAAAAAGCCGTAACTGAAATTATTAATTTCAGTTATGGCTTAACTTATATATTTATTAAGTACTATCTATGCTTTGAAAGCACTTTCCATAGCTCATCTGCTTCACTTTTCTCTAAGAAGCTAGTAACAATTCTATAATCCTTTTGTCCAACATAAAATAAAATTCCTTTTTTAGTTAACTTAGAATTTCTTATGTCTTTAAAGTAAAATGTCTTAGACGTTTCATCAGCATTATTATTGATTTGAATTTTATCCTTGTATAACTTTATATACGCTACATCATTTATATTTCTTACTTTTTTAGTAATCAAAATGGTAATGATTAGTCCTATTAATCCAAATGCAATAAGAAGTCTACCATAAAAATCATTTTTCATTACTATTAATCCTACAGCAATTGAAAATAATAAAACTGTTAGTAAAATACTAGTAGATAGTTGCTTTCTCATTTGTGACTTTGCAGCCTCGCTAAATTTATAAGCCGTCATTATTTTTTTCTCCTTTGTTTAAATAACCTTATTTCACATTGATTATACCAATTTTTCCTTGAAACTTCTACTTAAAAACCTTCTTAAGAAGCTTAAGCTTATTTCCAAATGGAGGATATCTTAGAGGCACATCCAGAGCAAATCCTTTGTTCACTACAGATTTTTGATGAGTAAATGTCTCGAAGCTAGCCTTCCCATGATATTGACCCATACCGCTTTCTCCAACTCCACCAAAATAAAGATTACTTGATGCAACATGCATTACAGTATCATTTATACAAACTCCACCTGACGAAGTCCTAGCTATAACCTTATCTATATTCGTCCTATTACTAGAGAAGAAATATAGCGCTAATGGCTTTTGTCTATTATTTATAGTTTTAATCACTTCATCCAAGTCTCTATAGGTAATCACAGGCAATATTGGTCCAAAAATCTCATCTTTCATAACCCTATGATTAAAATCAATGTTGTCTATTACTGTTGGAGCAATAAATTTTTGATCTCTATCATATTCTCCACCGATTCTAATTTTATCCTCGTCCAAATAACTGATAAGCCTATCAAAAGCTTCTCCATCAATAATTCTTCCATAATCAATACAAGTTTTCGTTTCTTCACCATAAAACTGTCTAATATATTTATTCAATCCTTGAATCAGCTCTTCTTTTCTATCTTCATGAACTAAAACGTAATCTGGTGCCACGCATGTTTGACCAACATTTAAAAATTTACCCCAAGTTAGTCTTCTAGCTGTTATATCAATATTGGTGTCTTTATCAACTATACACGGACTCTTTCCTCCAAGCTCTAATGTGACCTCTGTTAAATGCTTTGATGCCGCCTCCATTACAAGCTTTCCAACTCTCACACTTCCAGTAAAGAATATATAATCAAACTTTTCCTTCAGAACTGCTTCATTACTACCTGGCCCTGCATTTACCACCTTAATAAATTCCCCTTCAAAATTTTCCTCTATAATCTTCGTCATGATATTAGTTGTATTTATACTCTTTCTTGAAGGCTTTATTATCGCTGTGTTCCCACCAGCAATAGCTCCAATTAATGGAGCCATAGTAAGCTGGAATGGATAATTCCATGGACTTACAATAAGTGTTACTCCATAAGGCTCTCTATAAAGTATGTTTTTAGATGGGATGTTTGCCAGTGACGTTCTAACTCTTTTAGGTTTTGCCCAAGATTTTAAATGTTTAACTAAAAATCCAATTTCATCTAAGATCATTCCTACTTCTGTCATATAGCCCTCAGCATAACTTTTTCCTAAATCCATCTTAAGAGACTTCAATATCTGCTTCTCATTAGCTATAATGGCGCTTTTTAACTTTTTAAGGTTATTAATTCTTATATTTATATCTAGAGTATTGCCTTCATTAAAATATGTTCTTTGACAATCTATAAGTTCTTTAACATTATTCATAAATATACCTCCCAATTGATAAATACTCTATTCTTTGTAATATATTATATCACTATATAAATAAATATTAGTTTTTATTTATACACTTATTTCAT
>DALZNT010000049.1:0-24653 GCA_032005505.1 Clostridium sp.
ACCTGTGACCCCCTGCTTGTAAGGCAGGTGCTCTCCCAGCTGAGCTATGCGACCGAAACTTTAATTTGTATTTTCCATTATATAAAATAACCTTTGTCATTCCTTAATAGTTATCACCATTAAGTCCTAACAAAGATTATTATATTAAAATCTCACTACATTGTCAATATAGTTTTTTCAATTTTTATTTTAATTGCTATTTTCCATCTATCTCTTCAATTAGCTTCTTGATATCCTCTGGCTTAAACTCATAGCCTTTATTGCAGAAGTGACATAATATCTCTTCATTTTTTCCATCTTCATAGATTTCTTGTAGATCTTTTTTACCTACACTTAAAAGAACTCTTTCTACTCTTTCTCTAGAACAGTCACATCTAAATTCTGGCACTATAGCATCATATGTTTTTAGATCCATATCTTCAAATACATACTCTAAGATTTCTTCAATAGACATACCTTTTTCAATCATTGAAGTTACAGACGGTATTTCCTCTAATCTATAGCTAATTATATCTGCTAAAAATTCTGATGCTCCTGGCATCATTTGAATTATAAATCCGCCAGCTGCTTTAGTCGATAAATCTTTATCAACCAGTACCCCAAGAGCTACTGCAGATGGAGTTTGCTCTGAAACAGTGAAGTAGTAAGCCAAATCATCGCCTATCTCCCCTGTATATATTGGAACTTGACCTATATAAGGATCTTTAAGTCCCATATCTTTTATAATTTTCAGATCTCCATTTTTACCTATAGCTCCACCTACATCAAGTTTACCTTTTGCATTTAGAGGCAGTTCTACATTGGGATTGCCTATATATCCCTTTACAGACCCATCTGAGTGCGCTGTAACAACAATCCCCTTAGCTTCTCCGCCTCCATTTATTTGAAGAGTTAAGCTATCCGTCTTATTCTTCAGCATAGCTCCCATTAAAACTCCACCAGTTAACATTCTTCCTAATGCAGCTGATGCCGTAGGGCTACACTCATGTGTCTTAGTTGCTTTATCTACTAGTTCTGTAGTTATTGCTGCAATAACTCTTATTTGTCCATCCTTAGCCGTAGCTCTAATTAATTTATCTGCCATTATATTTCTTCCTTTCTTAGCACATATGTTATTCTCTCTGTGTCTTCATCTATTGGTTCATTCCCATAACAGTTGAGCTTCTTTTCTATAGTAAATCCTGCTTTTATTATATTCTCTTCTAAAAACTTTTCACTATAAGCTCTTTCTCTGTGCTCTTCATCAAATCTATAATACACTTGTCCTTTCTTAACAAAAAAGGTTAAGTACATATTAACTATATCATCTTCAAGCTCATTTTCCCAAATATAAACTACATCATCATTATCAAAGTTAAAGGAGTTATTTCCTAATATATCCCTGATTTTGTGTTCAGTATTCACATCAAAAACAAATAAACCTCCATCCTTTAAATGATTATGTACAGACATAAAATACTGCTTTAATTCATCCTCGTCAAGTATGTAATTAGTCGAGTCCAATCCACAAGTTATAAGATCAAACTTCTTTTTCAAATTAAAGTTACATATATTTTGGCATATAACTTTCGCCTTAATAGATTCTTCCTTTAATTTTTCATCTGCAATAGATAGCATCTGTTCAGATAGATCTAAAGCTGTAGTGAAAATAAACTTCTTACCAATGCAAGCTGTAAAGTTTCCCGTACCACAGGCAAGATCTAAGTAATCTCTTTTTACTATTCCATATTCATCGCAAATTTCAATTATCTTTTCTGCCCATAACTTGTAATCTATATCTTCATTAATTAACTCGTCATATATATTAGCAAAATCATTATAACAATCCATAGGTCACCAACTTTTCTTTTTAATACCTAATATATTTTACATTACTTTTTTTCTTTTGTCTAAGAAATATTATGAACTCTTCTAAAACTTATTCCATTTTAAATTCTAAAAAAAACCTTCATTATTTTGCTCTGGATTATTATTTTGTTCCGGACTATTATTTCCTGTATTCAAATGCTTCTTCCTCTTAGTCATTATCCCACCAATTCGCCCTGTCTCTTCTGCAGTAAGACTGCTCCATCCAAGCTCATTAACCTTATCTACAAGGCCAAGTTCTTGAACTATATCATATTTCATTTTTTCTCTTAGAGCCTCTTCTGGCGTCAGCTCCTTATTTGCTTTTAGTTTTGATTTTATTACCTTCTTTAATGGAGTTTTACCCATAAAATTTCACCTCTACCAAACTAAATATATTTACCTACACTAACTATATTTTCTACTGTAGAGATTTTTTTATTCACCATTAACTAAAATTAAAATAATAAAAGGCAGATTCCAAAGAATCTGCCCTTCGTGTACATGTTTATTATCTACCTGATGTATAAGTATATTTAAAATCTACTGTTCCGAATAATGGAGCGCTGTAGTTCTTAACGTAATTTCTTACATAAGTATTTTTCATTCTCCATGCTTCTGGACTTATAACGCCATCTTCGTATATTAATATTCTTTCTGCCTTTGCAAATAACTCTGCTCTTTCTTTTTGGTCAGTAGTTTCTCTAGCTTGCTGCATTAAGCTGTCATATTCTTCACTTGACCAACCTGTTGGAACTATACCAGCACCACTTTCCCACATATCAAGGTAAGTGTTAGGGTCATTGTAGTCTCCTGACCACCCCATAGAAGCTACTTGGTAATCCATCTCATTAGTCATAGTTGTGAATATTGGCCATTCTACATAGTCTACCTCTACGTTAATTCCTAAAGTCTCTTTATAAACCTGTTGTTGGAATTCAGCAAACTCTCTTGCAATCGCATCAGTTCCTGATTGAAGATAATTTATAGTTATAGTTGATGGATCTTCTCCAAGACCTAACTCCTTCATTCCTTCAATTAATAAAGCTTTTGGATCTTTATTTTCATCAATTAAATCTTGTACTGGTGATGAATTAACCGTAGTTCTAAAGTCTTCTCCACCTATTTGTACTGATGGTGGAACAAAACCTAGAGCAACATCTCCTAGACCTTTTCTTAGAGTTTCAATTTTTCCTGCTCTATCTTCTGCTATTATAAATGCTTTTCTTATTTTATCATTGCTGAATAACTCATCTTCTTGATTGAAGAATGTATAACTTACAGATGCATCGTAACCTTTTCTTGACTCAAACTCACCCATGTTATCAAGCTTTTGAATCCATTCTGGATCTTTAACTGGAGCCACATCTAACGCACCAGAATATAATTCATTCATAGCTGCTGAATTTTCTTTAATTATTTTCATTGTTACTGTGTCTAATTTTACATTTTCAGCATCCCAATAGTTTTCATTTTTAGCTAATACAACCTGGCTGTTGTGTTGCCATTCTGTCATAGTGAATGGTCCACAGTATGCCATAGTATTAGCTTCACTACCATAAGTATCTCCGTGCTGTGCTATTATATCTTCTCTTTGTGGCTGCATAACTTTAAAGTATGTTAAATCTAAGAAATATGCACATGGTGACTCTAATGTAAACTCTATAGTTTTGTCATCTACAGCCTTAACTCCAACTTCTTCAGCTGAAACTTCCCCTGCGTTGAACTTAGCAGCATTTTTTATAGGGAATAATAAGAATGAATAGTTAGAAGCAGTTTTTGCATCTAATGTTCTTGTAATACCATACACAAACTGCTCTGCAGTAACCTCTACACCATCATTCCATTTTGCATCTCTTAACTTGAATGTCCAAGTTAATCCATCTTCTGATTGCTCCCAGCTCTCAGCCATTCCTGGTTCTATTTTGTCTTTTCCCTCTTCATCTTGAGTTATTCTAGTTAATGCCTCTTGAGTGTTAGATAAAATCTGAGAAGAATATAAATCCGTAGACTTTGATGGATCTATTGTCTTTGGCTCCTGCTCTAATAATATATTTAGGTATTGTTCTGAGTCAGGACTGCCATCTGATGATCCACTTCCTGAAGTGTTTTTATCACTACCACATCCAACTAAAGCAACGGACGCAACCATAGTTAAAGTTAATAGTGACGCTAAAAATTTTTTACTTTTCATAAGTTTTTCCCCCTTATTTCTTATCGTTCTGTTAAGTTATATGAACATTGCACTTCTCAACCCTTGGAAATATAATAAGTTTACTTAATACTAAATATCCCCCAAGAAAAGGAGAGAAGAACAATGAACAAAACAAATGTAAAATGCCCTCGTTGCCACTCTGATCTATTTATTATAAGCTGCTAAATGATATGACACGCAGCAAAGTGGTTTGGTTCTATTTCTCTAAGTAAAGGAGTTTCTTTAGCACAAACTTCCTTAGCATATTTACATCTAGCCGCAAATCTACAGCCTGGTTTTGGGTTTATCGGGCTTGGAACTTCTCCCTCTAATTGAATTCTTTCACTACGTCCAGTTGCATCAGGATCTGGCACTGGAATCGCCGATAAAAGCGCCTGAGTATAAGGATGTAGTGGCTTAGCATATAAATCTTCACTACTTGCAAGCTCAACTAAATTTCCAAGGTACATAACTCCAACTCTATCAGAGATGTGCTTAACCATTGACAGATCGTGAGCTATAAATAAATAAGTTAATCCTAATTCATTTTGCAGCTTTATAAGAAGATTAACAACTTGAGCTTGTATAGATACATCCAGAGCCGAAATAGGCTCATCGCAAACAATAAATTCAGGATCAATAGCCAAAGCTCTCGCTATACCTATTCTTTGTCTTTGTCCACCTGAGAACTCATGTGGGAATCTCGATGCATGTTCTTTATTTAATCCTACTAATTGTAGTAATTCATATATTCTTTCTTGTCTTTCTTTTCCCCTATGAATGTTATGGATATCTATTCCTTCTCCAACTATGTCACCAACAGTCATTCTTGGATTTAATGATGCATATGGGTCTTGAAGTATTATTTGAGCTTTTCTAGTAAATTCTTTCTTTTGATTTCTATTAAACTTACTAATATCTTCTCCCTCGAAAAGAATCTCTCCTGCTGTTGCATCGTAAAGCCCCATTACAGTTCTTCCGCAAGTAGTTTTACCACAGCCAGACTCTCCAACCAAACCTAAAGTTTCACCTTTATAGATATTAAAACTAACATCATCAACTGCCTTAAGAGTGGCCTTAGGTCCAACTTTAAAATGCTTCTTAAGGTTTTTTACTTCTATTAAAACTTCCCTGTTTTTATCATTAGCCATCTTACTCACCCTTTCTTAATACTTCAGGAACTTCAACTTTTGGTGCCATTGGGTGCTTTAACCAACATGATACTGAATGCCCCGAACTTATTTCAGTAACCTCTGGCATTTCTTCTAAACAGATTCCCATACAGTACTCACATCTTGCTGCAAATGGGCATCCAACCGGAGGCTTAATTAAGTCTGGTGGAGTTCCATTTAATGAATATAGTACATCCTTATTTTTCGTTTCAAGTCTTGGTACTGATTGAAGCAACGCCCAAGTATATGGATGTTGAGGATTTGAGAATATTTCTTTAACATCTCCTCTTTCTATAACTTGTCCAGCATACATTACCTGAACTCTGTCAGCACTATCTGCGACTACACCTAAGTCGTGAGTTATAAGCACTACTGCAGTTCCAAGTTTTTTCTGTAAATCTCCAATAAGATCCATTATCTGAGCTTGTATAGTAACATCAAGAGCTGTGGTTGGCTCGTCCGCTATAAGTATTTTAGGGTTACAAGCTAGAGCTATAGCTATCATAGCTCTCTGTCTCATTCCACCTGAGAATTCATGTGGATACTGATGAGCTCTTTTATCTGCATTTGGAATATTAACGATATCTAGCATTTTTATTGCTTCATTCATAGCCTCAGATTTACTCATCCCTCTATGAATTATTAAGCTTTCTGCAATCTGTTTTCCAATAGTCATCGTAGGATTCAAAGAAGTCATTGGATCTTGGAATATCATTGATATCTCTGAACCTCTTAACTTTCTTAACTCCTTTTCATTCATATCTAATATATTTTTCCCATCAAAGATAATTTCTGAACCCTTCTTTATCTCTGCTGGCATTGGTTCTGGTAATAATCTCATTATAGCCTTTGAAGTTACTGTCTTTCCGCATCCAGACTCTCCAACTATAGCTAAAGTTTCACCTCTATTTAAGTGAAAATCTACGCCCCTAACTGACTTTACTTCACCAGCATAGGTATGAAATGAAACTTGCAGGTTTTTCACATCTAAAATTCTTTCCATTTGTTATTCCTCCCTATTGACGTAATTTTGGATCTAGTGCATCTCTTAAACCATCACCTAGCAACTGGAATGCCAGCATAGTTATAGATATAGCAAGGGCAGGTATAATTAATTGATATGGATAGAACATCATTTTTTGTTGTCCAATTTGTGCAAGTGCACCCCAGCTCGTATCCGGTGATTTAACTCCAAGCCCTAAGAAACTTAGGAAGGCTTCACTGAAGATGTAACCTGGTATATCAAAAGTAATAGCAACTATCATAACTCCTAATGTATTTGGCACTAAGTGTTTAGCTATAATTCTTGATGGATTAGCACCTAAAGCTTTAGCAGCAAGAACATATTCCTGTTCTTTAATTTGTAATATCTGCCCTCTTATAAGTCTAGCCATATAAGTCCATCCAGTTATAGCCATAGCAATGATAAGCGGCATTATTCCACCTTCATCTAAAACACATCTAACTAATATAACTAATATAAGGTACGGTATACTTGATAATATCTCAACTATTCTCATCATGATATCATCAACCAATCCACCCATGTAACCAGCGATTCCGCCATAAACAACTCCAATTACAGTGTCAATAAGAGCTCCAATTAAACCAATAGCAATAGATACTCTTCCACCCTTCCACACTCTTGCGAACAAGTCTCTTCCTAAATTATCTGTTCCAAACCAGAATGTAGAGTTAGGTGATAAGTTTTCCATTCCTTTATTCATTGATTCAAAATTAAACTTGGCAATCATAGGTCCAATTATTGTCATTATAACCATAACCACTAACACCACTAATGATGCCATCGCCACTTTATTTTTTCTTAATCTTCTCCAAGCATCTTCCCAGAAGGTCATACTAGGTCTAAGCATTCCTTCTGATTCTATGTTATCGCATCCAATAATCTGAAATTTTTCTTTTGAAAGTTCTGCCATATTATTTCCTCCTCTAGTGACCTTTTGAAACTCTAATTCTTGGGTCAACTAAACCATAAACAATGTCAACTAAGAATAGTGCAATAATAAATAATGATGATACAAATATAGCCTGTCCCATAACCATGGTATAATCTCTACCTGAAACTGCTTCCACAAAATACTGTCCAAGTCCCGGTATAGCGAATATACTTTCAACAACGAAGGAACCTGTAAATATACCTGCAATCTGTGGTCCTAAAAGTGTAATTGCTGGTAAAATCGCATTTCTAATAACATGCTTAAACACTAAACTAATACTAGAAACGCCCTTAGCTTTTGCTGTTAATATATAATCTTGTCCAATAACATCTAAGCAATTCGCTCTCATATACCTTGCATATGTAGCAATTGAACTAAAACTTAGAGCTATTGTAGGTAATATTGTATGTTTAAATTCTCCCCATCCTGTACCTGGTAAAAGATTAAACTTAACTGAAAATAACCACTGTAGTAATGAGGCTACAACGAAGCTAGGTATTGAAATACCTAATATTGCAATAAACATAACTATATAATCTGGCCATCTTCCTCTTTTAAATGCCGCTAATATCCCCATCATTATACCTAGAGATACTCCCACTAAAAGAGCCTGTCCACCAATTCTTGCTGAAATTGGAGCACTCTTAGCAATAGTTTCAGTAACACTTCTTCCTGGATACTGTAAAGATTCACCTAGGTCACCCTTTAGAGCATTCTTAACGAAAATTCCGTATTGAGTTATAAGCGGTTTATCTAAACCGTACTTAGCATAGTAGTTAACTCTAACTTGTTCTGGTAGCTTTCTACCCATTGCATCAATTGGGTTTCCAGGTATACTATGAATAAGCATAAACGTTATGGACGCAGCTATAAACAGCGTTATCAACATGTACCCAAATCTTTTAATTGTAAATTTTAACATCGTCATCCCTCCATAAAATATAAATATGCAATAACTCCCCATTATTGTATTTTCCCATCATTAACCTTTTTCTACATTTGCATAGATACACTAAAAACAGCATTCCACTTTAAACGTCAACGAAATGCACTCTTTAACTTACAGTTAACTTTATCCTTTTGAAATATTTTGAAAATTCAATAAAGCATTTTTGTTCTATTTTCTCATATGTTTAGGATTCTTTTGATACTCTAATTAACTCTAGTAATTTCATGTAATATGTACATTATTTAGTAGTAAGATATGCTCTAAAAATTTGAAGATAAGAATTTGTGAAATTCATTTTTTATAATATTATCATGTGTGATTTAAGTTGTCAAACTATTTTAATATCACTAACTAATCAAAACTTATAAAATACACCAAAAATATACATTAAAATATCTTTTTTTGTCATTTGTCTGACAATTCCCCCTTAGTGTTGCGACATTTTTCACCATTAGTAATTAACATAGTTATAATTTTTTTACATATTTTCAATGTATTTGTTCGTATTATACGTTTACTTTCACTTCTTTAATAAAAACATTTATATTTTTGCTAAATTTATATAATATTATCTTTCAAAGTTATATAATAATATTATATATAATATAAATGAGGTGATTTTTTTGAAGTATAACGTTGCTATAGTTGGTGCTACAGGAATGGTTGGAAGACAATTTATAAGTATTCTATCTGAAAGAAACTTTCCTATCGATAACTTATATTTATATTCATCTGCTCGTTCTGCTGGAAGTACCGTAACTTTCAAGGATAAAGATATAATTGTAGAAGAACTAAAACAAGAAAATATAGTAAACAAAAAAATTAACATTGCCCTTTTCTCAGCAGGCGGAGATGTAAGCTTAAAGTTTGCTCCTGTATTTGCAGAAAACGGAGCAGTTGTTATTGATAACAGTAGTGCTTGGAGAATGAATCCAGAAGTGCCATTAATAGTCCCTGAAGTAAACAGTGAGGATATCAAATGGAACAAAGGAATTATTGCAAACCCGAACTGTTCTACCATTCAAGCTGTAGTTGCCCTTAAACCTCTTGCTGACAAATATGGTCTTAAAAGAGTAATTTATTCAACTTACCAAGCTGTATCCGGTGCTGGAATTCAAGGCTTCAACGATTTAAAAGATGGTATGTCACATGTACCACCAAAGAAATTCCAGTATCCTATAGCTTATAATGTAATACCTCAGATCGATGTATTCTTAGAGAATGGATATACCAAGGAAGAAATGAAGATGATTGACGAAACACACAAAATACTTCACAATGACGACATTAAAGTAACTGCTACCACTGTTAGAGTTCCTGTTTTCCACAGCCATAGTGAAAGTATTAATGTAGAACTGCAACAGCCTTTTAATTTAGATGATATCTTCACTTTATTCAGTACTTGTAAAGGCATTACTTTAATGGACGACATAAATAACAATATCTATCCGATGCCTATAGATGTTGAAGGTCTTAATGATGTTTATATAGGAAGAATCAGAAGAGACTTCAGCGCCGATAATGGTCTTAATCTTTGGGTTGTAGCAGATAATATCAGAAAAGGTGCTGCTCTAAACGCTGTTCAAATTGCAGAAGAATTAATTAAGTTATAAAGATAAAGGGGTGTATATATGAGTATATTTAAAGGTTCTGGTGTTGCAATCGTAACTCCATTCAACGAAACCGGTATAGACTTTGACAAACTAAAAGAACTATTAGAATGGCACATAAAGAGTAAAACCGATGCCATAATAATTTGTGGAACTACAGGTGAAGCATCAACTATGAGTGAAACTGAAAAAAAAGATGCTATAAAATTCACCGTAGATATAGTAAATAAAAGAATCCCAGTAATCGCTGGTACAGGAAGCAATAATACTATGGCTTCTGTTGAAATGAGTAAGTATGCTGAATCTGTAGGTGTAGATGGACTATTAATAATAAATCCTTACTATAATAAAACTTCCGCTAAAGGACTTATTGCTCACTTTAAAACTATAGCTGAAGCCGTAAAAACTCCAATAGTAGTTTATAACGTACCTTCTAGAACTGGTATGAACATTCCACCTTCTGCATTAGCTGAACTATGTAAACTTCAAAATATTGCAGCTGTTAAAGAAGCTAGCGGTAACATTAGCCAAGTTGCTGAAATAAAAGCTTTATGCGGAGACAACCTAGACATATATTCAGGTAATGATAACGAAATTCTTCCTACTCTTGCAATCGGTGGACTTGGAGTTATATCTGTTATTGCAAATATAGTACCTGAAGATGTTCATGACATCTGTGAATTATTCTTTAATGGGGAAATAAAGGCTTCTCAGGATCTATTCCTAAAAACTATTGCACTTACTAATGCTTGTTTCTGTGAAACAAATCCAATTCCTATAAAAACTGCAATGAATCTTTTAGGTCACAATGTAGGACGTCTTAGACTTCCACTAGTAGATATGGCTGAAAATACTTTAGAATTCCTAAAGACAGAATTAAAGAATTACGATTTATTATAAAGGAGACTAGATATGATAAAGATTTTATTAGTTGGATGTAATGGAAAAATGGGTACCATGATTTCTACCGTTGCTCAAAACTCTTCAATCATGGAGATAACTGCAGGCTTCGATAGCAAAACTACAGGTAATTTTGATTATCCCGTTTATGATTCACTTTCTAATGTAAGTGAAGATATAGATGTAATCCTAGACTTCTCAAGACCAGCAACATTAGAATCTATTTCTAAATTTGCTTTAGATAAAAATAAACCAGTAGTATTTTGTACAACTGGATACTCGCCTACACAATTAACTGCTATAGATGACTTAGCAACAAAAATTCCAGTGTTCCACTCTGCTAATATGTCCATAGGTATTAATATAGTAAACAATGTCCTAAAGTCAATTAGCAATACTCTATATAAAGATTTCGATATTGAAATCATAGAGAAGCATCACAACCAAAAGGTAGATGCTCCAAGTGGAACTGCCCTTCTTCTTGCTAACACAATAAAAGATTCCATAGACGAAGAAACTGAATTTAACTATGGAAGAGAAGGTATCGCTAAAAGAGAGTCTAAAGAAATTGGAATCCATGCTATTCGTGGCGGAAACATCATCGGCGACCATGAAGTTATATTCGCTGGAAAAGGTGAAGTTATAGAAATAAAACACTCTGCAATATCTAGAGAAGTATTTGCCGTAGGAGCTTTAAAAGCTTGCGAATACATCTATGACAAAACTGCAGGCATGTATTCTATGGATAACGTTGTAAATGAAACTATGAAATTTTAATAAAAAAAGACATCGCATTTCGCGATGTCTTTTTTCAATAAAATCAGTTTCAAAATTAACAATGAATACTCACAATAACCTTCATAACTCCACAGAGTTTGAACTTAAATTATTCACCATTCATTATTCCTTATTCATTTCACTTCTAGTTGCCTGAACAAAACCTTGTATTAAATCCAAAGCCATCTCCAATTTTTCTTTGCTATAGCAGTAAGAAATTCTAAAGTATCCTTCTCCTCCAGGTCCAAAAGCTGTTCCTGGAACCACAGCTACCTTAGTTTCATTTAGAAGTTTTTCACAAAACTCTTCACTACTCATTCCTAAAGATTTAATGGATGGAAATATATAAAAGGCTCCCTCAGGATTTTCAGCTTGAAGTCCCATAGATAAAATTCTTCCATAAACATAGTCTCTTCTTACTTTCAAATCTTCTCTCATTTCCTCAATATGATACATGGAATTCCTTAAGCCTTCCAGTGCTCCATATTGCCCAATTGATGGTGCGCAAGAAACATTGTATTGATGAACCTTTACTATATTTTCGAGTAACCATTTTTCAGCACAAACATAGCCAACTCTTATTCCCGTCATGGAGAACATTTTAGAGAATCCTCCTATAAGTATTAGCTTATTTTTCAAATCCTCATATTTAGATATGGTGTGATACTCTTCAAAAACTATTGAACTATACATTTCATCACTTATGATTAATATATCTTCATGAACCAGCATATCATGAAGAGCCTCACATTCTTCTTTTGTCATAGTTCTCCCCGTAGGATTAGATGGATATGATATAACTATAGCCTTTGGTTTTTCTTCATTAATGAGATTTTGCAAACTAAGTAAATCTATAGATAAATCTTCTTTCAAATCGTAATTTACTACTTCTCCGCCAACGATATTTACACAGCTTTCATAGGCTGGATAAGCAATTGAAGGTATAAGGACTTTTTCACCTTCATTTAAAATAGCTGTAAATGTGTCTAAAAGAGCCTCACTACCACCTACTGTTAGGCACACTTCCTCTGGTAAAAAATCTATATCCATAGTTTTTAGGTACTTAGATATTTCTTTTCTCAGTTCCATAATACCTTCATTAGGTGTATATGTAGTTTCATCTTCATCTATAGATTTCTTCATAGCTTCTTTTATTTCTCTAGGAATTTTAAAGTCAGGTTCACCCAAGGTTAACGATATAGAATTCTCTACCCTAATAACCTTATTATAAAACTTTCTTATACCCGATATCTCTATAGAATTAATTTTATTTGATAAATCCATGACTTTACCTCTCCATTCCTAAGCTACTTTTCTTATATGTTTCTTTTAGAACTCTATACCTCTTCTTGCAGGTACACCTTCATCAAAGTAATGTTTTATATCTCTCATTTCAGTAACTAAATTAGCTCTTGCCATGATAGCATCTGGAACATTTCTACCAGTCATTATTAGCTCTACATCATCAGGCTTTTTATCCATAAGATGCAGTAATTGTTCTTCTGTAATTAAGCCATTACCTAAAGTTCCCATAATTTCATCCATGATTAAAATGTCACAATTTTTCTCTTCAAGCTGTTTTATACAGAAATCGTAAGCTACTTTAATATCTTCTTTAAGTTCTACCTTTTCCTCATCGTTTAAATTCCAGAAGAATCCTCTAGGTTTTTCAAATCTATGTATTGTGAAATATGGTGCCATTAATTTAGCTGATTGTAACTCACCTGTAATTCCACTTTTTAAAAATTGAACCATACATACTCTGTATTTGTTTCCCGCCGCTCTTGTAGCAAGCCCAACTGCTGCTGTAGTTTTCCCTTTTCCGTTACCAGTATATATTTGAATATATCCTTTTTCTAAATTTCCCATAACTGTGCCTCCTATTTTGTAAATTTTTAATTTTATTATATCATTTCTTAATAAAATATTCCATTATACCTAAGGTTTATGTTATAACTATATTAGTAAATTAAGTACATTAAGTATTATATTCAAAAATTATCTTATTTATTAATTATAATGTTGAGTTTTAGGATAACCTATTAAGTGAATATATATTAATTGTATCTTTTTTCGAAAGGAGTATAGAAATATGGAATATAATTTTACAGATCCTTATGAAATTGCTAGATTTATAAAAGAATCTAAAAAATCTACGCCTGTCAAAGCATATATCAATGGAGATTTGAAAGATTGCAGCTTTGAAGATATAGATTGCTTCGGTGAAGGAAGTTTCTATGTTTTATTTGGTGACAGCGCAGAAATAAGTAACTTCATAGAAGAAAATAAAGAGAAAATACATAACTTCAGACTTGAATCAGATAGAAGAAACTCTGCTATTCCTATGCTTGATACAAGAACTATCAATGCTAGAATCGAGCCAGGTGCAATAATAAGAGATAGAGTATCTATTGGTAATAATGCAGTTATAATGATGGGTGCTGTTATCAATATTGGTGCTGAAATCGGCGATGAAACAATGGTTGATATGAATGCTGTAGTAGGCGCAAGAGGAAAGCTTGGTAAAGGAGTTCATCTTGGAGCTGGAGCAGTTGTTGCTGGAGTTTTAGAACCACCAAGCAAATCTCCATGTGAAATCGGAGACCACGTTTTAATCGGTGCTAATGCTGTTATTCTTGAAGGGGTAAAAATTGGAGATCATTCAGTTGTCGCTGCTGGTTCAGTAGTAACTGAAGATGTTCCTCCTAACGTAGTTGTAGCTGGAACTCCTGCTAGAATAATAAAAAATGTAGACGATAAAACTAAAGGTAAAACTGAGATATTAGCAGACCTTAGAAAATAATTCACATGAAATAAGCTACTATGATTCTCATCATAGTAGCTTTAATTATTATATTACATCTTTATCATTTACAGCAGTTTCATTATCCATACTGCTTTCATTGTGTTCTTCTGTAACTGTATCATCATCAACTCTACCAATTACAGCTATGTTATCTCTATTTTCATCTGTAACCCTTTCCATTTTAGATATGGAAACCTCATAAGCAATTTTTTTAATCACTTCAGCATCAGATACCTTTTTTTGGTATTCTCTACTTTGAAGTCTTCCCCATACTCTTATATTATCTCCCACTTCTAAGCTTTTGCAGAATCTAGAATTTCTTCCCCAGGCAATTGTAGGAATATAATCTGACTTATTATAAAGTCTATTTACTGCTAATAGCATGTCCGCTATTTCTCTGCCGAATGGTGTTGTTCTATAAACTGGTGCCTTGCAAATGAACCCATCAAGGAAAATTTGATTAGGGTTTTTTCCCCTCTCCTTAAGCTCACGGATATCCCTAGCGAATACAGTTAGTATAAGTCTATTTGACCCATCTACAAACTTATTATAAGATCTAAGCTGTCCATCAACTACAAGTTCGCTTCCAATACTTACATCAATTCCTGCAATTAGTCTTTCTGAAACTGTAATTACCAGTGTATCTGATGTATCACTAAGTCTTGAAACTTCAAATTCAAAATTATAAAATCCTTCTCCATACATTTCATGACTGAATGTTAAATCTGAAATTACTTTTCCTTCTAGGTAGATTTTGTTATTAAACATATTATTATCCATGGTAACCCCTCTTCCCTTGGTTTTTTAGTAAAATTTACTATAATTTATATTCACATCTTTCAAAAATATAACTTTATAGCATTGAAATCTTATATTTTCTTTTCCTTGGTTTATATCCCCGTTAATTAATTATAGAATAATTGTCTAAATTTTACAACATATTATTTAAAAAACTTTTAATTTCATTAATATATTATTTTTTAAATCTAGGTGATATTTCCCACTTGATTTTTTTATATTCAGTAATTATTAGTTATTATTAATTATTTGCCTTCCTTCATGATCTAAGTAATAATTATCTGTATATATAAGTTCAGATACTTTCACAAATTCATAACCTTCACCTTGATACTTTTCAATTATTCTAGATAAATTCTGTGGAGTATACTTACCATCATTATGGAAAAGCAAAATAGAGCCTTCCCTTGCTTTTGATACAACTTTTTGATATTCTATTTCTTCGCCTAAAGCCTTCCAGTCAACGCTATCCACATCCCATTGAATAGACTTTAAACCCATGCTCTCTACTGTCTCTACAGATAAGTCATTATATGACCCCGAAGGAAACCTAAAACTCTTAGGCATCTCACCGGTTATAGCCATAATTTTTGCATTTGCTATATCCAAATCCTTCATTATCCCTTCTTTCGATAACTTAACATAGTCTGGATGTTTATTTGAATGATTTCCAATCTCATGACCTCTGCTATATATTTCCTTAACTTTCTCTGGATAATCATCACACCACAATCCAATAATATAAAATGTTGCTTTAACATCATACTTATCTAAGATATCCAATATTTCTGTTGTTTTATCATCCCCCCAGTTTACATCAAAAGTTAAACACATCTTCTTCTCAGTTGTGTCCACTGAATATATTGGCAATTTTTTACTAGTTGGTGCAAAGGCTTCTTTGTATAAAGCTCGCCCCATTAAACTTACACAAATTACTATAGCTAATAAGCTTAATGAACTAATTATTTTCATCTTATTTCTCTCTTCCCTACTCATAATCCCCCAAACCATAATCTTACTTTATATAAAATTATATTCACCACGACTAAATATATGCCATGTCATATATTTTAAAAGTAATTCATTTTTATGAATTATATGTTATAATTAAAAAGGAAACTCCTTCTCATATTCATTCGAATGAGTACTCGTCTGAGTAAGTTCGCATTGCCAAATCATAGATTTGGATGCTTACTTAACTTCAACTTACTAAATCAAAGATTTAGAGTTTCACTTAAAGATTATTATTGTATTTTATATACATAGTTTAAAGGAGGTACTTTATGTTTGATAATTCTTTGAACTTAGCGGAAAACAAACTTCTATTGTTACACATAATAGATAAGATTGGCTTACCTATCTCAAATATACAGCTAACAGAAATTGTACTTGAAAATAATTTTATTAACTATTTTACACTACAAGAGTATATAGATGAGCTTATATCCTCTAACTTAATAATCAAGGTTAATCAAAATGATAAGGATAGACTAAGGATATCTAATAAGGGGAAAGAGGTTTTATCCCTATTTAGAAATAGATTGTCCGCTGAGGATGTAAATAAACTTGATTCATATATAAATGTTAAGATGAACCTAATAAAAAAAGAAGCTACCATATCAGCTGATTACACCATTGAAAATGGTAATAGCTACGTGGTAAGCCTCGGTGCTTCCGAAAACGATATTCCTTTAATGGAAATCAAGGTTACGGTCGCTTCAAATAAACAAGCCAGAGAGTTGTGTACAAAATGGAAATCAAACCCCTCTGACTTATATACAAAAATTATTAAAGTATTAAGTGAATAAATTAAATAATTACTTTTATGTTATAATCATTCCCGTTGGCTGTCCATCCAATGGAATGATTATTTTTTGATTAGTATCCTTTTTGCTAATCCTCATAAGCAAATAATTATAGCAGTCCCCTACATAAATATAATCTTCATCACATATTATTCCTCTAGGCATACCGCCAACTCTTATGTTATCCACATTGGTAAAGTTTCTTATATCAATTATTGAAATAGTTCCATCTCCATAATTTGCAACATAACAATACTGTTGGTCACAATACATATCAAAAGGACAATTTCCAACCGCTATTTTATGGACAACTTTTCTACTTTTGCTAGAAAGCACACTTATGCACCCCTTCTCCATGCTTCCCATACAACTTTCACAAACTAAAATATAATCTCCATCTACAGTAAATAGAGCCTTTGTTGGTGCTGCCCCAACTTTTATATTAGCAATATCATTGCCATATAGCGCATCAAAAACAGTTATACTGTCATCACCATGGTTAGCTACCACAATATGACTTGTAATACTACATGCATCTATGCTATGAGGCGAATCACCACAAGGTATAATTTCCACTATTTCTTCACGATTTAAATCAAAGTTAACTATGTTATTTGAATCTCCACAGATAATATAAAGATGATTTTCAAGAGCGCAAATATCCCTACAATATCTGCCTAGATACACACTCTTAGTTCTATTGTCTTTAAGATCTACAAGTGATATTGAACCATCATAACAATTTGATGTAAATAAGAGGTCCCCTTGAATGTATAACCCATGAGGACCTACTTTACTTCTATTAACTCCTACGAGTTTTATGCTATCTTCTAAAGTAAATTTCTCAATATTTACTTTATCTACTTGATCTTGTGTTGTATTACAAATATATAAGTGCCTCATCGGATTCCCTCCCCTCACACTTTATAATATGAAGGTCAAGGTATTTGTGCTACGAAAATATTTTATAATACATTTTATTATTTTTTAAATAGTTCTTATAATTTTTCTCATATCTCCAACCATGTATAAAGAACCCGATATAACTACCATATCATCCTCATCACAATAAGATAATGCTTTTCTATAAGCCTCTTCATAATCCATTACAGCCTCACAATTTTCATTGCAAAGAATTATCTTCTCTCTTAAATCTTCACATAGTTCTGCTCTCTCACTATGTGGTGTAACTGCAATTATTTTACTTCCCTTAGGGCATATAGTATTTATCATCTCGTCTACCTGTTTATCTGCTAATATTCCAAGAATCAAAACCATATTTTTATACTTAAAATATGTATCTATACTTTCCGCAAGCTTTTTTATACCATCAATATTGTGAGCCCCATCCATTACAACTAAAGGCTTCCTTTTCATAATCTCCAATCTACCTGGCCACTTAACTGCTTTAAGCCCATCTATGATACTTTCCTTAGTTATTTTTACGCCCATGTCCATAAGAGCCTCACAGCTATTTATAACCACATTGCAATTCTGAACTTGATGTACACCTAGAAGCGCTAATGAAACCTCATAACCATCCTTTAAAGTCTTAATTTTAAGACTTTGAGTCACTCTTTGTCCTTCAGTATCATTGACTCCTACAAAGGTCGCATTATCTCTATTTACTTTTACAAGAGGAGCATCTTTCATATCACATATATCTTCAATAACTTTTGTTACACAGTCTTCTTGAGGATATAAAACTACAGGAGTTTCATTCTTTATAATTCCGCCTTTTTCGAAGGCAATCTTCTCAAGTGTATCCCCTAAAATGGCTACATGATCAAGACTAATTGAGCCAATTATAGAAAGCTCAGGATTTATTACATTAGTAGAATCTAGTCTTCCCCCCAAGCCTACTTCAACTACTGCAAAATCCACATTATTTCTTTCGAAATATAAAAAACCTGCACATGTAATAATCTCAAACTCTGTAGGATTTCCATAGTCTCCTGCTATTACCTTCTCTACAGCCTTAGAAACTTCAGTAACTATTTCAGCCAAATCATCCTTAGGAATATTTTTATTATTAATCTGCATCCTCTCTTCAAATTCCTCTATATAAGGTGAAATATAACATCCAACCTTATACCCGCTAGTTACTAATATTTTAGTTAACATTGCAGTGGTTGAACCTTTTCCATTAGTTCCTGCAATATGAATTGTTTTTATCTTCTTATGTGGATTCCCTAAATACTCTAAAATCTTCTCTGTTCGCTCTAAACCAAGCTTGCTTCCAAACTTCGCTGTATCCTTTATATAACTAATAGCTTCTGTATAATTCATCATAAGCCTCCAAATCTCAAATTTAAAATTGTAAAATTCCTATTTAATTTTAACTCATAACAAATATTTACTCAACTAAAGGTTAAATAAAAAAATAGAGCAATGCCTATAAAAGCACTACTCTATTTTTCATATACTTTAGATAAATTTCATATTTAATCTATAGTTTTTTAGTTAATATTATTGAAGCTTAGCTATACTTTCAAGAACTGAGTTGTACATTTCTTTGTACTTCTCACCCTTAGCTTTTTCTTCTTCAACAACTGATGCCGGAGCTTTAGAAACGAATCTTTCATTAGAAAGCTTCTTCTCTACTCTATCTATCTCAGCAGCCCATTTATCTTTTTCTTTATTTAATCTTTCAAGTTCTTTCTCTGCATCAACAAGCTCTAGAAGTGGCATGTAGATTTCTGCTCCCTTAGAAACTACAGATACGATGTTCTCTGGAGCTTCTTCCTTAGAGTTAAGGATTATAACCTGGCTTGCAGAAGCTAATTTTTCAAAATAAACTGTTCCTTGTACAAAGGCATCTGCTGCTTCTGTAGCATAGATGTAAGTTGTAGCTTTTCTTGAAGGTGGTACATTCATTTCAGCTCTAGCATTTCTTGTATTTCTGATAGCATCTATAATATAGTTCATATATTCTTCAGCTTTCTTATCTTCAAGTTCTGCTTCAAACTCTGGCCACTTAGCTATAGTTATTGATTCTGTTTCTTTAGTTAAGTGAGTGTATATCTCTTCTGTGATATATGGCATTACTGGGTGAAGTAATTTTAATCCTGAAATCAGAACCTTATTAAGAACATTTAAAGTTACTCCTTTAACTTCTTCATTATCACTATATAGAGATGGTTTAGCAAGCTCTATATACCAATCACAGAACTCAGTCCACATAAAATCATGAACCTTTTGTAGAGCTATTCCTATTTCGAATTTTTCTAGGTTATCAGTAACTTCTTTAGTTACATCATTTAATCTTGATAATATCCATTTATCAGCTACAGAATAATTTTTGCACTCCTTATATTTTTCAATAAGAGCTTCATCGTCATACATCATAACAAATCTTGATGCATTCCAAATCTTATTTGCAAAGTTTCTAGCAGCTTCAACTCTTGACTCATAGAACCTGATATCACTTCCTGGTGCATTACCTGTTGCAAGTGAGAATCTTAAAGCATCTGCTCCGTAATTTTCAATTACCTCTAGTGGATCAACACCATTATCAAGTGATTTAGACATCTTTCTACCTTCGTCATCTCTAACCATTCCGTGGAAGAATACTGTGTCAAATGGTACATCTCCCATGTTGTATAAGCCTGAGAATATCATTCTAGCAACCCAGAAGAATATGATATCTCCACCAGTAACTAAAGTACTTGTTGGATAATAATATTTTAAGTCTTCTGTGTCATTTGGCCAACCTAGAGTTGAGAATGGCCATAGTGCTGAACTGAACCAAGTATCTAGTACATCACTTTCTTGCTCTAATTTTTCACTATTACATTTTAAGCAGTGAGTTGGAGCTTCTGTTTGTACGATTATTTCTCCACAATCTTTACAGTACCATACTGGTATTCTATGTCCCCACCATAATTGTCTTGAAACACACCAATCTTGAATGTTTTCCATCCAGTTGAAGTATATTTTTTCAAATCTCTCTGGTATAAATTTAATCTCTTTCTCTTTTACAACTTTAACAGCTGGTCTTGCAAGAGGCTCCATTTTTACATACCATTGTTTTGAAAGCATTGGCTCTATAGTGCATCCACATCTATCGTGAGTTCCAACATTGTGGCCGTGGTCTTTAACCTTAACAAGTAATCCTTGTTCTTCTAAATCCTTAATCATTAATTTTCTAGCTTCGTATCTATCAAGACCTGAGTATTTCCCATATCCTTCAGAAACTGTTCCGTTTTCTTCAAGAACAACTATCTCTGGAAGGTTATGTCTCTTACCAACTTGATAATCATTAGGATCGTGAGCTGGAGTTATCTTAACGCATCCAGTTCCAAATTCCATATCAACATAGTCGTCAGCAACAACTGGAATTTCTCTTCCTACTAGTGGTAGTCTTAAATTTTTACCTATTAAGTGAGCATATCTCTCATCCTTAGGATTTACTGCAACTGCTGTATCTCCAAGTAGAGTTTCTGGTCTTGTAGTTGCAATTTCAACTACTTCATCACTACCAACAACTGGGTAGTTAATATGCCAGAAATGTCCGTTTTGCTCTTCATATTCAATTTCAGCGTCAGAAATAGCTGTCATACATTTTGGACACCAGTTAGTTATTCTATTTCCTTGATATATAAGTCCATCTTTATATAATTTAACGAATACTTCTCTAACAGCTTTACTTAAATTTTCATCCATAGTGAACGCTTCTCTTGTAAAGTCTGCAGAACATCCCATTTTCTTAAGCTGTGTTCTGATTCTATCTCTATATTCATCAGTCCATTCCCAAACTTTTTCTAGGAAAGCTTCTCTACCGATCTCTTTTTTCTTAATTCCTTTTGTTAGTAAAGATTTTTCTACCCTTACTTCTGTAGCTATACTTGCATGATCTTCTCCAGGAAGCCATAATGTGCTATATCCTTGCATTCTCTTCGTTCTAATAAGAATATCTTGTAGTGTATTATCAAGAGCGTGACCTAAGTGTAATTGTCCTGTTATATTTGGTGGTGGCATTATTATCGTGTAAGGTTTTTTATTCTCATCTACCTCTGGAGTAAAGAATCCACTTTCCTCCCACCATTTATATAGTCTGTCTTCAAACTCTTTCGGATCATAATTCTTTGCTATATTCTTGTTTTCATCCATTACTATTACCTGCCCTTCTACTAATTTATAATTCCTAAATTGATTTCATTTAATCATGATTCTACTGAAACTCCACTTCATGTTCATTCAATGGAGTAAGTTCGAATGACTAAATCACGCGTGCCCTTTAGGGTAAAGATTTAGATTCTTACTTAAATTTAACTTCTTTCACTTATTTTTAAATATAAAAAAAGCGCTATCTCCCCAAAGGACGACAGCGCGCGTTACCACCTTTATTTCTCAAAGCTTACACCTTAAGACTCTCTTAATTTTAACGATGAGGAACCACCGTCTTCAGCTACTTTAATTTCGCCAAAGAAGCTCCGAAGCTACCTTCAAAATACTTCCTATAGAAAACCTTTCAGCCCATGAGTTTTCCTCTCTAAATATTCCCTATTTCTACTCCTCTTCATCACAGCCAATTTATATATTGTTGTTAAGTGACACTCTAAATCAAAGATTTAGTTAGCGGAACTTACTCCACCGAATATATATGAGATGGAGTTTCCTTTTATTATATTCACTTAATCCGACCTTGTCAACATTATTTATACCCAAGTTAATAAAATAAGTTATATATATTATATTTCACACAAAATAGAATAATTATACTTAAAAGAGTATATTATTCTACAAAATGGAAATTACTTAAATAAGGAAACTCATTCTTACATTTATTCAAATGAGTGCTCAAAGAGTAAGTTCGAATGACTAAATCACGCGTGCCCTTGGGTAGAGATTTAGATTCTCACTTAGCTTCAACTTAGCTAAATCACGAGTGACCTTTGGGTAAAGATTTAGAGTTTCACTTAAAGTAACTTTTAATAGGAGGTATTTTCCTTGAACTATTTTGCGAAAGCTAATGATTTATATAAGCTTAAGGACTACGAAAATGCGATTGAGATGTACCAAAAATCTGCAGAGCTTAAAGAATATGAAGCACCTTCTTTTTATAACTCTGCTGTATGTTTTATAAAATTAAAGGACTATAAGTCCGCTCTTCCTCTTATTTATAAAGCCTTAGAACTTAGAAAAGAAAGTAAGTATTATTTTAACCTAGCCTACTGCTATGTAATGTTAGGTGAAAACCCTAAAGCTCTAAATTACTTTAATACAGCATGGGCAATGGATAATACAGATGATGAATGTGAAAAGGCCATCTCTCTTATACTTTCTAAGTATAAAAAATCAAGTTAAACATAATCTCAATGAAAAAGCCATCCTTAAATCTAAGGGTGGCTTTTTGCTTTTTAATACCATTCTCCAGCTATTTTTCTATCCTTGTGGTCAGTATTAAATGTATTACTGTCAAAATATTTTCCTGCACCATAGAATGTTGGATCTACTCCTATCCATTCATCTCGTTCTTCAATATATACTTCATTCCAAGAGTGACTTATCCAATTTAAGCCATTATATCCTTCTCCAACGATAAGCCTTACTGGAATATCATTAGCTCTGCACATTGCAACATATAAGCATGCATAATCAAAGCAAACACCTAATCCTGTATTAAAAGTATTAATTGCTCCTGAAGAAACACCTACAGGTACTTCATTCTGCATAACTGCTACTGCCTTGTTATCATCATACTCAATATTTTTGCCCACCCAATCATAAATAACCTTAGCCTTGTCGTAGTCAGTGCTGTAATTTTCAGTTAGCTTTAAAGCCATACTATCAATTGCATCATTAGATTTAACTCCATCATCAAGCGTTACTCCATTATAAAATATTAAACCTTTAAGATATCCATCTACCGTTTCAACTGAATTATTATTTTGATCTACAACCTTAAATGAATCCTCTATTATATTCGGGAAATTTTTCGCCATATCTGATTCTAAAAGTGGCTCAATAACATTTTTATTTACATAACAATATACTTTTGATGTGTTTAACTTAGTGCTAAGATCTCCACTATTTAAAAATGGCTCTGTATAGCTAAGTAACGCTGTTAAAATTAACAAATAACAAATCCCCTTAGGAATTTGAAAAAAACCACCTAACAATGTCCTTGTCCCTCTTCCCTTATTTCTAAGCCATCTATCAATACTATCTGAAAGTGGATATAGCATTACTCTATTAATAACCTCGATGATAAATTTAAATATCTGATATATAACTAAAAATATAATCAAAAATATTGCCCCAATAAACAACTGAGATTTCGTAATAAGAGAGGCAAAAGAAGATGAAATGTTCTGAGACACATAGGTCATAAGTCCATATTTATCTACGGTTACTACATCTCTAACTATTATTGCAGTTAATACTATGGTAAAAATCATAGCAATTGAAGTTAAAACACCCTTGAGAGTTGTTACCATACTTCTACTTTTAAGCTTAAATATAAGTCCCATAAGTATTGGATAAGTAAACGCTATTATTAACATCAAGGAAATTATATTTATATTAGTTTTCTCTAGGAACTTCACCATTCAGCCCCCTTCCAAGTTTTAATTTAATACTCCTCTTCTATTCCATTTATTAGCTTATTCATTACTGACTTTATCTCACTATAGTTGTAGCCTTTTCTAAGAAGAAAATCTTGAAGCTTTCTTTTTAGCTTCATTTTATTTCCCTCAGTCCTTGATAGCTTCTCATATCTCTTTTCAGCTAGGCTAAACAACTCATTTTTACGTTCTACTTCATCTTGAGGTTCCTCAAGAACATCTTTTTTCATATAAGACATCTCTTCAAATACACCTTCATTAGACGGTTCTT
>DALZNT010000050.1:0-23708 GCA_032005505.1 Clostridium sp.
GTATTTCTTCATCAAAGTGCAAATCATTAAAAATCTTATTTATGTCTTCACTACTAGATTTCATAGATATTCACTCCTTATATTATAGAACAATAGTCAATTTTATAATTATATTAATTAGATGTATTTTTTTATTTATTTATATACAATATAACAGTAAAATAATAATTATAAATTTGTCACCATTATTATTTACACAATATTAATAAATACAGTATATATTTTTGCAATCTTAATGATATAATATCATTATAACATAACGTAGTTATTAAAACTACATATAATAGTTTTGGAGGTAATTAGAATGAATGCTAAGTTTCGTGAACCATTTAGTGGTTTCTCTCATGTTTTTGGAGCTGTAATATCTTTTGTAGGACTTTTGATATTACTGTTTGCTCAAATATATACACACAACTATAATGCAATTACAATTGCATCTGCAGTAATATTTGGAATAAGTTTAATTTTACTTTATACTGCAAGCGGTGTATATCATCTTACAGTGGCAAAGGATTCTGTAATAAAAGTTCTAAGAAAAATAGATCATGCTATGATCTTTATACTTATAGCTGGAACCTATACGCCTATATGCATGATTTTATTAAGTGCACCTCTGAAGTATTATATGCTAGGTATAATTTGGTCAATGGCTCTATGTGGAATAATATTCAAGATAGCCTGGATAAATTGTCCTTCTTGGTTATCAGCTGCTATATATATCTTTATGGGATGGATGGCAGTATTTATATTAAAACCATTATCTTCAGTAATTCCAACAGCTGGTCTATGGTTATTAATTTCTGGTGGGATTTTATATACTATAGGGGGTGTGATTTACGCCATTGAAAAGAAAGGAGTAACAAGACGTTTTGGAGCTCATGAAATTTTTCATATCTTTGTAATTCTAGGAAGTGCAACTCATTATATATTTATATATAAATTTGTATTTAACTTATAATATAAAAATAGTACTAGGCTAAAAGTTGAGCCTAGTACTATTTTAATTTTCAGGAATCTTTTTAATAAAGTTCTCTAAATCTTCATCGCTGCTATCCTTAGCAAAAGGCGAATCCTTTGGCGGAGATATTACATAATTTATTATAATTGATATTACTATTCCAACTGTAGTATCAAAGGTTCTATGAAACGCATAGAGAACAATATTTTCGCTACTCATCGTTATCATAATTGCACAAAATACAACACATGCCATAGAAATTGAATCATGCCATTGTAAAATGTTTAAAAGACTTATAAGGATAACTATGCCAACAAATAAAAGTATCAAGTTACCTGGATCTATTAAAAACATAACAACGCCAAAACATCCTCCAATAACAGTTCCTAGAATTCTAGAAATTCCTGCTTTGATTCCCTTTCTTACTGTAGTTTCCATTGAGATAAGTGCTCCTGTAGCTACAAAGAAAGCTGATTCCAAATGAAATATTTCTGACACAATTACACTTAGTACTACCGCTAAAGCAGTTTTAATATTTCTCATTCCTATATACTTTTTAAACAATTTTAATAATTTTTTATCTTTCAAGTCCAAATCTCCTTAATAAACTAGTATTTTTTTAGTATTATACTACACCTTTAAATATCATTACTATATTATTTTTTAAATTTACACAAACATATAAAATCGTGGTTTATTTCTACTAATTAAATGTAAGTGGTATAAAGCTGAAAGTTTCATACAAAAATAAACCTCTTGTTGTCAGCTTTATGCTAGGTATAACAGGTAAACTCATAAATGAAAGAGTTATAAATGCATCTATACCTGGATTTAAACCATGTTCCTTTACACAACTATCCATACACTTTACATTTTCATAAACATCATTAACAGAAGAGAAGGTCATGATTCCTCCAACCTCTAGAGGTAAACTATTAATCAATTTACCTTCACTTACAATAGCAACACCTCCACCTAGGGAGATTAATTCATTAACTGCAACTGCCATATCACTATCATTATCCCCCACTACAATGACATTATGGGAATCATGGGCTATACTCTGCGCTATTGAGCAATTTTTTAAGCCTAACCCATTAATAAATCCAATACTTCTATGATTAGTTCCTCTATGTCGCTCAAAAACTCCAACCTTTAAAACATCCTCATATATACTCATATCAACATATCCATTCTTTTCACTAGTATTTAGTACAAGAACTCTAGTTTCTAAAGAGTTAGGAATTACCTCTATCACGTTTATCTTTTTACCTTTACTTTCAACATTAAAGGTATCTGTGTCTACATTAGATAGTTTCATAGTATTTTCCCACTTTTCATCATAAACTTCGTGGAGGCTAGTTTCATATATTTTCCCTGATTTAATTACAGTATCTATAGTAACCTTTTTATAATCATTTAATATTACTAAATCTGCTATATATCCTGGTGCTATAGCTCCTATGTTTTTAAGACCGTAGCAGCTAAAGCCATTAAAGGTTCCGATAATATATGCCTTTAGTGGATCTATACCCAAATTAATAGCACATCTAATTGCATTATTTATGGATCCAGTCTCAATTATATCCTCAATATGCCTGTCATCAGTGCAAAACAAGAATCTTCTGAAATTCTTATCGCTTATAGCCCCAATAAGTTCCTTTAAATTTTTAGCTGCTGAGCCTTCTCTAATTAGTACATTCATTCCAAGTTCTATCTTTTCAAGAGCTTCTTTAACAGTTGAACATTCATGATCTGTTCTTATACCTGAGAGTATATATTGATTCAGTTCCTTTTTAGATATATGTGGACTGTGACCATCGATAATCCTATCCTTAAATAAATTCAGCTTACTCATCATTGATGGATTTAAATTTATAACTGCAGGTACATCCATAACTTCTCCTAGCCCTAGTACTTTTTCATAATTAAGAAATGCAGTTAGATCTTCTGCTTCTAAGATTCCTCCATTTTCTTCAAAGCTCACTGCTGGTACACAGGATGGCATCATAAAATATATATCTAGTGGAGTTTTTTCGCTATCTTCAATCATAAATTCAATTCCTCGTTTACCAAGGACATTTGCAATTTCGTGAGGATCAGCTATTACGGTTGTAACTCCATTTTTAAGGGCTATGTCACCGTATAGTCTAGGTGTAACCATTGAAGACTCTATATGGATATGTCCATCTATAAAACCAGGTGAAACAACCTTTCCTGTACAATCTATTTCTACATTGCCATTGTAACTTCCAATTCCAATTATAGTATTATCTATTATACCTATATCTCCATGACAAAACTCTTCAGTAAATACATTTATATACTTTGAATTTTTAAGGACTAAATCACATTTTTCATTATCAATAGTACATCTTTTACCCTTACTTAATATTGACACACAACCACCCCAATCACAAAATATTAACTTTACAACTCAATTTTAGTAATAAAAAACTATCTCATAGAAAAATATAAAATTATATTCTTCTATGAGATAATTTAACTACTCACTTTTTATATACTTATTCCAATTGGTATAGATATAAAATAAACTTGCAACATCCTGCATGTTATATAAAAGGATTTTTTCCTTCTTCTCATCAGGCATTCTAGAGAAGTAGTTATCATCCTTCATTATTTTACCAAAGGTTTTGGCTAAAGTTGAACCACTAATAACTTCACTCTCTCGTATAATGTCACATTCTCCTTCTAAAGCCTTTAAACCAATTGACTTCTTTTTAACTTGTTCATATTTTTTCTGCAAATCTATACCTTCAAAATAATCACCAAGAATATAATTTAACTTATATTTTTTTAATAGATAGTCAATAACTATAAAGTCATTATTACCAGAAAAAGTAACAATATACTCCTTTCCAAATTTATTCTTCATATCTACAAAGTATTGCTTTGACAGTATCAGTATTTCCTCAAGCTCATGTTTGTTTTCCATCATATATTGTGTAACTCTCAGTTCACCACTTTCTTCATGAAAGTATGCTGCACCAAAAACTCCTATACATACAGGCTTCTTATAAACATAGTGCTCTAAGTCAAAAAAGATTGACTTTCTAAATAAATCGTTCTTTCCGTCTATGTCAAGGCTATAGGGAAAATCACTTTCTTCAATTTTCAAAGTGCTCTCTTTAATTATCACTATACCACTCATTTCTTAAAATGTATTATACTCTAATTATATCTATAAACTAAAGTAATTATGAAAGTCTTTTTCAAAAGATATCATGTTTAATGAATATTATACCATACTTAACGGTATCCTTCTATGATTAAGAAAGTTTTTTATCAAATAATTAAGACACGCTTTAAGTTGACAATGGTTATCATTTGCAGTATAATAAGAATATACTGATAACTATTTTCAAGAAGGGGTGATATCATGAACCTATTTAATTTAAAACCTGGATGTACAGGATTAATTGAAGAATTAAAATGTGATGATAAATTAACTAAAAGATTACTAGCCTTAGGCTTTGTAGCTGGAACTGAAATAATAATGAAAAAGAGAGCTCCACTAGGAGATCCTATAATAATAAACTTAAGAGGGACAGACCTTGCAATCCGAAAGCGAGATGCTCAACTTATATATATCAAGGAGGCAGTATAGATGAAAACAATTGCCTTGATCGGAAACCCAAATGTAGGTAAGACTACACTATTTAATGCACTAACAGGTTCAAACCAATATGTTGGGAATTGGGCAGGAGTAACTGTTGAAAAAAAAGATGGGTATTTATCTAAAGATATAAAAATTGTTGATTTACCTGGCATATATGCAATGGATACCTTTTCTAATGAGGAAAAGGTATCCAAGGAATTTCTATATACTGATGAGGTAGATTTAATTGTAAATATTGTAGATGGTTCTAATTTAGAAAGAAACCTATATTTAACCTCTCAATTAACTCAATTTAATAAACCTATATTATTAGTAGTTAATATGATAGATGTAGCTGAAAGTAATGGAATTAATATAGATTACTCTACCCTATCTAAAGAGTTAGGTGTTAAAATACTTCCTATATCTGCATCTAAATGTAAAGGTATCAACGAATTAAAGGACTTTTTATTAGAAAATCATACTTTTGATAATATACATAATGAAATAAACTCAAAACATAAGTTTAATGATAAAAATGAGACAGAGACCTATATATATATTGAACATTTATTAAAGAAAAGTGTTGTAGGTAAAAAATCAACTAGAGATAATATAACAGAGAAAATAGATTCCATCGTGCTTAATAAATTTATAGCATATCCTCTATTTTTAGCAATTATGTTTATTATATTTAAATTTACTTTCGATTGGGTTGGTGGACCTCTTCAGGAATTAGCTGATAAGCTAATAAATGAGAATTTAGTAGCTTTAATAGAGATTCCACTTGCTAATACTGCACCATGGTTCCAATCTTTAATTATAGATGGTATCGTAGGCGGTGTAGGCGGTGTAATTGTATTCCTACCAATCATATTAACTTTATTCATTGGAATTAGCTTCCTTGAGGATAGTGGTTATATGGCAAGAACGGCATTTATTATGGACAAGCTTATGAGAAAATTAGGACTTTCAGGAAAAGCTTTCATTCCTCTTTTAATGGGATTTGGCTGCTCTGTACCAGGAATAATGTCCGCAAGAACCCTTGAAAGTGAAAAAGATAGAAAGCTAACAGCTTTAATTGTACCATTTATGTCTTGTAACGCTAGATTACCAGTATATGCACTATTTGCTGGGGTTCTATTTGCTGGACATGAATCTCTAGTAATCTTCGGGTTATATTTACTAGGCTTAGTAGTTGCTTTCATAATGGCTTTAATCTTTAAAAATACTATATTTAAAAAGGATGAAGAACCATTTATAATTGAATTACCTGAATACAAGTTACCAGCGTTTAAAAGTTTAATGCTCCATACTTGGGAAAAGGGAAAAGGCTTCTTAAAGAAAGCTGGAACTATAATATTTTCAATCTCTGTCCTTGTATGGTTCTTATCAAACTTTAGTTTTGCTGGAATGGTTGATATAAACGAAAGTTTCCTTGCTAGCATTGGAAGTTTCATATCTCCAATATTTGCACCACTTGGTTTTGGAACTTGGGAAAACTCAGTAGCCCTTTTAACTGGACTTATGGCAAAAGAAGTTGTATTAGGAACTTTAGGTGTATTATACAGTACAGGATTAGAAGCTGCTATTGCCACTAGCTTTACAGTAGCCTCTGGTATTAGCTTCTTAGTATTTACTTTACTTTACACTCCTTGTGTATCAGTAATTGCAACAATGAAGAAGGAGTTTAGCACTAAATTTGCTATCTTCTCAGTAGTATACCAGTTAATAGTTGCTTGGATATTTGCCTTTGGCGCTTATCACCTAGTAAATCTATTTATTTAGGAGGTAGATTAAATGATTGAAGTAATAATTACGCTTGTAATTGTGGCTGCGGCTGCATATATATTAATTAAAAACTTAAAGGGTAAAAAAAGTGGTGGCTGCAACTGTGGAAGTTGTTCATCAAAGTGCCCTATTTATAAAGACAAGAAAAAAGACTCTTAATTATTAGGAGTACAAAATAGAAAAATAGGTAAGTAATTTAAATATTACTTACCTATTTTTATTCTTTTAATAACTCTATAATCTACCCTTGAATATCTTTATTTTCTTCTTCACTTTCTAGTTGCTGAAACTCCATTTCATATAGCTGTTCTTCTAGATAATTTATCTTACTTGTTAATTCGTCTACCTTTAATGAACTATTCCAGCAGCTACTATCTTGCTCCCATAGTGATTTTTGCTTTTTATACCTTCTAATTTCACTTTTTATTTGCTCCATTGTTAACATGAATACACTTCCTTTAGAAATTATTTACTTTATAAGTAAATTTTATATTATAGTATATGCATATTTTCTTTTCCTTATATTCAAAACATTGATAACTTACTAGAATTTTGCTAATAAAAAAAGTCGCTCATAATGAGCGACTTTTTATTACATATTACATTTCATCTACTGTCTCAAGACCAATTAAATGTAATCCATTTTCTATTACTTGCAATGTAGCTTTTACAAGAGCTAATCTTGTTTGTTTTGTTACCTCATCCTCAGAATTAGTAATGTTTACAGAGTTATAGAATTTGTTGAAAGCTTTAGCAACATCAATAGTGTATCTAGTTACAACTGATGGCTGTAGCTTATCTAGAGCTTGTTTTATAGCATTGTTAAATACTGATAATTCTTTTACTAACCCAAATTCCTCAGTTGAAGTTAACTTACTATAATCAACTTCGACCGTTGGTTCGCCTAACTTTCTTAAAATACTTTTACCTCTAGCATAAGTATATTGAACGTAAGGACCAGTTTCACCTTCAAAGCTTAACATTTCATTCCAATCAAACACTATATCTCTTTCTCTTGAGTTCTTAAGGTAAGTAAATACTACTGCACCAATACCAACCTTTTTAGCTATATCCTTCTTATTTTCAAGGTTAGGATTCTTCTCATTTATTATCTCTTCTGTCTTAGCTACAGCTTCATGTAATAAATCCTCTAGGAATACTACATCACCTTTTCTTGTAGAAAGCTTTTTGTCTGGGAATCTAACTAAACCAAAAGATGCATGGATACAATCATCTGCCCAATCATAGCCCATCTTCTTAACAGTTGTGAATACTTGCTTAAAGTGTAATGCTTGATCCTTTGCAACTACATAAATGTTCTTATAGAAATCATAAGTTTTCTTTCTGTAGAATACAGCTGCTAAATCACGAGTAGCATAGATAGTAGCTCCATCAGCCTTTTTAATTATACATGGTGGCATGTTTTCTTCATCGAGCATGACAACTTTAGCGCCGTTACTTTCTGTAAGTAGACCTTTTTCGTCAATTTCATCTATAACTGCGTCCATTTTATCACAATAGAAACTCTCTCCATCAAATGAATCAAATTTAACATTTAAAAGTTCAAATAATCTATCAAATTCTTTTAAGCTTAACTCCTTAAATTTAGTCCATAAAGCAACTTCTTCTGCGTTTCCATCTTCTAGAAGTTTAAAGTGTCTTCTTCCTTCATCATCAAGTGCAGGATTCTTTTCAGCTTCTTCATGGAATTTAACATATACTCTTAACATTTCTTTAATTGGTTCTTCTTCAAGAGCTTTTTCATCACCCCAGTTGTTGTAAGCATAAATAAGTTTTCCAAACTGAGTTCCCCAATCACCTAAGTGATTTATTCCTACTGCATGGTATCCTTGAGAATTAAATATTTTATATAGTGAGTTTCCAAGCATTGTAGTAAATAAATGTCCTACGTGAAATGGCTTAGCTATATTAGCTGAACAATACTCAACTATAACATTTTTTCCTATTCCCTCATTTGTGTTACCATAAGCTTCTTTTTCAGCAAGAATTTTTTCAATTATTTCCTTCATGAAATCACTTTTAGCTACAAAGAAGTTTACATATGGTCCGAAAGCTTCAACTTTTTCAAATCCTTCAATTTGACCTAACTGTACTTTAAGATCACCAGCTATCATATTTGGTGCTTTCTTCATAGTCTTTGCAAGTTGGAAACAAGGGAAAGCAAAGTCCCCCATCTCTGGCTTTGGTGGATTCTCCACAAGCTTCTCTATTACTTCCTTATCCATATCTATATATGCAGATAATTTTTCTGCTATGATACTTTTATAATTCATTATTAGTCCTCCTCTTATACTTAATTTGTTATTTGGATATAAAACCATATAAAAAACCACCTCTTTCAAAACGAAAGAGGCGGATATATCCGTGGTACCACTCTAATTGACCTTATTTCTAAAGTCCACTCAAATATTTAACGCCAATAGCGACTTACCCTACTAAAGGGCAGCTTCTCCAAGGGTCTCTTCCTAATTTATATAAATAAACTTCAAACCTATTCCTAGGTTAGATTCTTCAATTCTTACAAGGCTTCCACCAACCCCTGCTCGCTTTAAGAATTTTCAAAGAAAGTACTGTCCTTTTCACAGAATTTACATATTAAGTTATATATTATTTGTATTATAAATAAATCTTGCTTTAATGTCAACTAAATTACATATAGTAAGTAGTATTTATTTATATTATACACGAATTACAGTAAAATGTTAATTATTTTGACTCTAAGTATTCATCATAAGTCATAACCTTATCTATAACTCCACCAGCTGGAAGAATCTCAATAATTCTATTTGCTACAGTGTTTATAAATTGGTGGTCATGAGATGTAAATAATATTGTTCCATCGAAGTTCATTAACCCGTTGTTTACAGCTGTAATAGACTCAAGGTCTAAGTGGTTTGTAGGCTCATCAAAGATTAAAACGTTAGATCCGCTAAGCATCATCTTAGATAACATACAACGAACCTTCTCTCCTCCTGAAAGAACTGAAGCCTGCTTTAACGCCTCTTCTCCTGAGAATAACATTCTTCCTAAGAAACCTCTTATAAAGCTTTCTGCTTTTTCTTCTGAGTATTGTCTTAACCAATCCACAAGGTTTAAGTCACAGCCTTCGAAGTACTCAGTGTTATCTTGAGGGAAGTAAGATTGAGAAGTAGTTACACCCCACTTGAATGTTCCGCTGTCCGGCTCCATCTCACCCATTAATATTTTAAATAATGTAGTTTTTGCAATTCCATCGCCTAGGAAAGCAATTTTATCGTTTTTGTATGCCATGAAGCTTACATTGTCAAGAATTTTAACTCCATCAATAGTCTTAGTTAAGTTTTCAACCATTAATAAATCATTTCCAGCTTCTCTGTCAGCTTTGAATCCAACGAAAGGATATCTTCTTGAAGATGGTTTAATATCATCTAAAGTTAATTTATCTAATTGTTTCTTTCTGCTTGTTGCTTGCTTAGCTTTAGATGCATTAGAACTAAATCTAGCTATGAAGTTTTGAAGTTCTTTTATCTTCTCTTCTTTCTTCTTGTTTTGGTCCTTAGACATTTGAAGAGCTAATTGGCTTGATTCATACCAGAAGTCATAGTTACCAACATACATTTGAATCTTTCCAAAGTCTACGTCAGCCATGTGAGTACATACTTGGTTTAAGAAATGTCTATCGTGGGATACTACGATAACAGTTCCTTCAAAATTAGCTAAGAAGTTCTCTAACCATTGAATAGACTTTATGTCTAAATGGTTTGTAGGCTCATCCAGTAATAGAATGTCTGGGTGTCCAAATAAAGCTTGAGCAAGAAGAACTTTAACCTTCTCAGATCCATTTAGATCTTTCATTAATTTGAAGTGTAATTCTTCAGTAATTCCTAATCCTTGAAGAAGTGTAGCAGCTTCACTTTCTGCTTCCCATCCATTAAGGTCTGCAAATTCGCCTTCTAATTCAGAAGCTCTCATTCCATCTTCATCGCTGAAGTCTTCTTTAGCGTAAAGAGCATCTTTTTCATTCATTATTTCAACAAGTCTAGCGTGTCCCATGATAACAGTCTTTAAAACTTCTACCTCATCATATGCAAAGTGGTCCTGTCTTAAAACTGCAAGTCTTTGTCCAGGTGTTATTGATACATCTCCAGTGTTTGGCTCTATATCTCCTGATAATATTTTTATAAATGTAGATTTTCCAGCACCGTTTGCTCCAATTAATCCATAACAGTTTCCCTCTGTAAATTTGATATTAACATCTTCAAAAAGCTTACGAGCGCCGTATCTTAAACTAACTCCATTAGTACTTATCATTTTGTTACCTCCAAAATATTATTTATCATTAAAAAAGTTCTACCATATTTGGTAAAACTTTTTGATTGTTTATTAACACATCCCTAAAAGTATATCATAGATTTTTTGTTTATACCACCTCTTTGCCAAAAGGTGCTAAAGATAATTTTGCTAATTTTAATGATTGAGCAGCAAAAGGTATTCCTACTATAGTCAAACATAAGAAACCAGCACTAATTAAATTTGTAATAGCTAGTGGTAACCCACCAAAAATTAGCCATAAAACATTTAATAAAAAGCTTGTACCACTATCATTAGTTGTAACTACATCTTTTCCAAAAGGGAAAAACTGAAGTTTGGATAACTTAAAGCATTGAATCCCTATTGGTATACCCACTATAGTTAAGCACCAAAGAATTCCTATGAATAACCATTCCATTCCTCCTATAAATCCCCCAAATATAAACCATATTATATTCCCTAAACAACTCATATATATCTCCTTTAATAATTTATACTTATAATAATATATGAATATGGTAGATTTTCAACTACTTTTTTAGGATTTACTTCAGTTAATTTACCTAAAGGATATAAAAACCCAGATGAAGCTTAATCATCTGGTTTTTTTTCATCTTTTAGTGCACTATCAACTTTTTCAAGATAATTTGTTTGACTTACTATATTCTGTTCAAAATTCTTAACTGCGCCCTTAGTATAATTTCCTAATGCTTTTGAGCTTATGCCATTTGAGGCATCATTAAACGTATTATTATCATTTTTATTCATGATATCACCTCCATAATTTATTATTAGTTAAACATATTAAATTATTCATTTTCACAATAAATCATAATTATTTAAAAATTATTTTAAAAACTAATTTAGAAATTAATTTTTATTGACAATTTAATGATTATTATATACAATCATTAGAACAAGTCTACTTTTAAGTTGGTACAGAGAGACCAAGAAGGGAGAGTTATATGGACATAACTATAATCAATTTTAAGAGAAATCCCTAGGATAATAAGTAGAACAATAACGTGTTTTATTTATTATCCTTTTTGTTATAACTAGATATTTTTGATTGGAGGGTTTTTCTTGAATAAGAAGAAAATTAATGCAAAACTTATATTAGAAAATGGAATTGAATTTGAAGGAAGTGCTTTTGGATATTTAAAAGATACAGTTGGTGAGGTAGTTTTCAATACATCAATGACTGGATACCAAGAAACTCTAACTGATCCATCATACTACGGACAAATTGTTACTATGACCTATCCCCTTGTTGGAAACTATGGAATAAATTTAGAGGATTTAGAATCTTCTTTTCCAAAGGTTAAAGGCTTTATAGTAAGAGAAAAATCTGATAACCCATCAAACTTCAGATGTGAAATGGAGTTAGATGGATATCTGCTAGAAAACAAAATCATAGGTATTGAAGGAATAGATACTAGAGCATTAACAAAAATCCTAAGAAATCATGGATCTATGAAAGGTTTCATAACTACTAAAGACCTAAGTCTTGAAGATGTAGAAAGCCGTCTAAAAGAATTCCAAAATGATGATGCAGTTTACAAAGTATCTACAGATACAGTTTATGAGATATCAGGTAATGGACCAAAGATTGCTGTAATGGACTTTGGAGTTAAAACTAACATTCTTAGAAACTTCAAGGAAAGAGGCTGCAGTTTAACAGTTTTCCCAGCTACAACTAAAGCACAAGATATATTAGATATTAATCCAGACCTTGTATTTTTATCAAACGGTCCTGGAGATCCTGAGAAATTAGGTAATGTAGTAGAAGAAATTAAAAAATTAGTTGATAAAAAACCAGTATGCGGTATATGTCTTGGACACCAGCTACTTGCTTGGACTTTTGGAGGAAAAACTTCAAAACTGAAATTTGGACATAGAGGTTCGAATCATCCTGTTAAAGATGTATTCTCAGAAAAAGTATATATAACTAGTCAAAACCATGGGTATTATGTTAGTGACGTACCAGAATCAATGGAAATTACTCACATTAGCGTCAATGATGGTACAACTGAAGGTATGAGACATAAAACACTACCAATAGCTAGTGTACAGTACCACCCTGAAGCATCACCAGGACCAAAGGAAAATGCAGTAATATTCGATAGTTTCTTAGAATTAATAAAATAAATACATTAAGAAGGACAGAGAGCTTTCATGTAGGAGGAAGAAAAATGAGTAAAAGAAATGACATAAAAAAGGTATTAATTATAGGATCCGGTCCAATTGTTATCGGGCAATCAGCAGAGTTTGACTATTCAGGAACCCAGGCTTGTAGATCCCTTATGGAGGAAGGAATAGAAACAATATTAATTAACTCTAACCCTGCAACTATAATGACTGATAAACAAATAGCCGACAAAATATACATAGAACCTCTAACTATAGAATTTATCGAAAAGGTAATTGCTAAAGATAGACCTGATAGTGTCCTTTCAGGAATGGGTGGACAAACAGGACTAAATCTAATTATAGAACTAGATGAAGCAGGAATTCTGGATAAATATGGAGTTAAAGTTATAGGTACTTCTATTGAATCTATAAAAAAAGGTGAAGATAGAGATTTATTTAAAGCCTTAATGGAAGAAATTAATGAACCTGTAATAGAATCTGAAATAGTTACTAATATAGAAGCTGGTATAGAGTTTGCTAAGAAAATCGGATATCCAGTTATAATAAGACCAGCTTATACTCTAGGCGGAACTGGTGGCGGTATAGCTGACGATGAAGAAGCAATGATAGAAATATTAGAAAACGGTCTTTCACTTAGCCCTGTTGGTCAAGTACTTTTAGAAAAAAGTATTAAAGGCTGGAAAGAAGTTGAGTATGAAGTAATGCGTGATGCTAAGGGGAATTCTATTACTGTATGTAATATGGAGAATATAGACCCTGTAGGTGTACACACTGGAGATTCTATAGTTGTAGCTCCTTCTCAAACACTTTCAGATAAAGAATATCAAATGCTTAGAACTTCATCTTTAAAAATAATCGATGCTATTGGAATTATTGGAGGATGTAACGTTCAGTTTGCACTTAACCCTTATAGCTTCGAATATGCAGTAATAGAGATTAACCCTAGAGTATCTCGTTCTTCTGCCCTAGCTTCAAAGGCTACAGGATATCCTATAGCTAAAGTTGCTACAAAAATTGCCCTTGGATATAATCTTGACGAAATCGTAAACTCAGTTACACAAAAGACAATGGCATCTTTTGAGCCTGCCCTTGACTATGTAGTAGTAAAAATACCAAAATGGCCTTTTGATAAATTCAAAAATGCAACTAAAGCCCTTGGTACAAAGATGATGGCTACAGGAGAAATAATGGCCATTGGTTCTAACTTTGAGTCTGCCCTTCTAAAAGGAATAAGATCGCTTGAAATTGGTAAATATGTTTTAGACCATAAACCATCTCAAGATAAGACTTTAGATGAATTAAAGAAAAGTGTAATGATACCTGATGATGAAAGAATATTTGACTTAGCTGAAATGTTAAGAAGAAAATATCTAGTAAATAAATTAGAAGAAATCACTGGTATTAACACCTTCTTCATAAACAAAATCAAATGGATTGTAGAACAAGAAGAGCACTTAAAAACTGCTTCAACTGAAGATTTAACAAAAGATTATTTAAAATTGTTAAAGAGAAAGGGATTCTCTGATAAAGGTATTGCTGATTTAATGAAGATTAGCCCTAAAGAGCTTTATACTCTTAGAAAATTATATAATATAATGCCAACTTATAAGATGGTTGATACGTGTGCTGGAGAATTTGATGCTATAACTTCTTATTACTACTCTACTTATGAGCAATTTGATGAGGTAGAAGTATCCGATAGAAGAAAAGTTATGGTTATAGGTTCCGGTCCTATAAGAATTGGTCAAGGTATCGAGTTCGACTATTGCTCAGTTCACGCAGTTAATGCACTTAAGAAACAAGGTATAGAAACAATAATTGTAAATAATAACCCTGAAACAGTTTCTACAGACTTTGATATATCAGATAAGCTTTACTTTGAGCCATTAACTGAGGAAGATGTTTTCAACATAATTAATAAAGAGAAACCAGAAGGTGTTATCTTACAGTTTGGTGGTCAAACAGCGATTAAATTATCTAAATTCTTAAGAGAAAATGGAATAAAAATTCTTGGAACTGATGCTGAAGGAATTGATGGAGCTGAAGACAGAGAAAAATTTGAAGCTGTTCTTGAGAAGCTTAACATAAATAGACCTAAGGGAATGGCAGTATGGAATGTTGAAGAAGGAATCAAAGGAGCTGAAAGCCTTGGATACCCTGTTCTTGTAAGACCATCTTATGTTCTTGGTGGACAAGGTATGGAGATTACTTATAGAGAAAAGGAATTAAAAACTTATCTTGAGAACTCTTTTAAAAGAGATAGTAAAAGTCCAGTTCTTATAGATAGATACTTAGTAGGAAAAGAAATTGAAGTTGATGCTATTTGTGATGGAAACTCAATCCTTATTCCAGGTATAATGGAGCACCTTGAAAGAGCTGGAGTTCACTCAGGAGATTCTGTAAGCATATACCCTTCTCAACATATATCTGATAAATCTAAAGCAACAATTCAAGATTATACAAAAAGAATTGCTAAAGAACTAAAGGTTCTTGGAATGATAAATATCCAGTTCATTGAATTTGAAGGTGAAATATATATTATAGAGGTAAACCCAAGAGCTTCTAGAACTGTTCCATATATAAGTAAAGTTACTAGAGTACCTATCGTTGAACTTGCAACAAGAGTAATGTTAGGCGAATCTATAGAGGATATGGGTTATAGTGAGGGTATTTGTCCTGAACCTGAATTTATAACTGTTAAAGTTCCAGTATTCTCTACTGAAAAGCTTCCAAAAGTAGAGGTTAGCCTTGGACCAGAGATGAGATCTACAGGAGAAGTTTTAGGTGTAGGAAGAACCTTTGAAGAAGCTATGATGAAAGGCTTTATTGCAGCTAAAAGACCAATTCTAAAATCAGGAGATAGACTTTTAGCTACAGTAAATAATGGAGATAAAGATGAATTCTTAGTTCTAGCAAAAGATTTAAGTTCATTAGGCTGTAAGTTTGTTGCTACTAGTGGTACTGCGGCAATGCTTTCTAGCGAAGGAATAGATGCTGAACCAGTAAACAAAATTGGTGAAGCTAAACCTGATATTGTTGATGCAATAAGAAGTAAAACTATAAATATGTTAATTAATACTCCTACTAGAGGAAATGATTCTCAACGTGACGGTTTCAAACTACGTAGAACTGCAGTTGAGGCTGGAGTATCATTAATGACTTCTCTAGATACATTAAAGGCAATGGTATCTGTAATGAAGTGCAACTTAAAAACTGAGGATCTAGAAGTATTCAACCTAGGTAAATAATATACAAATAGAAATGCAATAGTTTAAATCTAACTATTGCATTTCTTTTTTATTCTAACAAATAATATATTTTATGGTAATTAACTATGAAAACTAAAAATTTATTTAACTATTCATATCTAGATATTATTTTTTTAGCTGTCTTTATTACATCAAGAGGATTTCTTCCTACTCCAACCTCACCTGCTAACATGATTCCATCAACTTTAGCTTTTGTAAAATTAACTATAGCATCTACCTCAGAAAGAGATGGAATTGTAGAGTTTCTCATAGAATCTAATACAAATGTAGCTATAATAAGCTCTTCTTTTCTTCCCTTCATAGCCTCAATGAATTTATGTTGAATATTTGGAATCTCGATAATGTCAACTTCAGAGGTTAAGTCTCCTCTTCCTAGCATAATTCCATCTACTTCCTCAAGTATTTCATTAAAACTGTCTACTCCACTACTACATTCTATTTTAGCCCATACTTTAGGTGCTTTCAAATGAGGATTTTCTTTTATAACATTATCTATATAAGATCTGAACTCTACAATATTATTTTTAGTTGAAGCATATGATAAACATATAATATCGACTTCGTGATTTAATCCAAATACTATATCATCTTTATCTTTGTCGGTGAGCTTTGTAGCACTTCTATCTAGTCCAGGTGCATTTACCCCCTTTTCACCTCTTATAACACCTCCACGTACCACCTTAGTCTCTATAGATGCATCACTAGCCTTTATTATCCTAAATTCCATAGTTGCATCTTTCATTAAAAACTTTTTAGCACTAAGAAGAGATTTAAAGTTCATATTCATAGCTATTGGTACATTAAGGCTTTTACTTTTATACGATGTAGTTCTTTTATAGAAATCTTCGCTGCAGAATGTAACACTATCTCCAGTTTTAACCTTAATCTGCCCCTTGAATAAATTTGATACTCTAATCTTATTACCTTGTAAATCTTGAATAATTTCTATTTCAGGATGTTTTTTTCTCATATATTTTATTTGACTTTCAGCCCTTGAATAATCTGAATGAGAAAAATTCAGCCTCATAGAATCCATTCCTGAATCAACGAATTCATCTAAATCTTTTTCACATTGGACATTGGGACCAATAGAACATATAATTTTCATTTTATCACCTAAGCTTCTTTATATTTTTCAGTATATTACTGTGCCTTTTAATTATAATGTATAAACGAAAGATTTCAAGTCTTTGAACTTAAAAAACTATTGTGATAGAAGCCTATCACAATAGTTTAATATTAAGAGATACTTAAGGCAATGTCTTCCCTGCTTAAGTCCTGTTTCCTTTAATTTCTAGTGATTTATTTAATATATATTAGGATTATCAACTAAATTATTATCATAACCAGTTATTTCATTAAAGAAATTCATGTTGACTGTATTAATATATGGTATAAGCCACAAGTATCCTATACCTAAAGTTAAAATGCAAAGAAGTGCCCATCCAACGTAGCTTAGCTGAAGTACAAAATAGCTCCATACGTTACCACTCATTAGTCTAAAACTCATCCCTATACATTCTCCTACGCCTCTTGAATCATCTTCACACATTAATATAATACATGGATATAGATATATTCCAAGAATCATTATTGGAATAGAAATAACTAAAAAAACGATAAGTATGACACCAACAAATCTTAATACTTCTATAAATGAATAGGAATAAAACAAATATTGTATATCACTTGGTATGAATATACTATCAGCAATTCCTATAGCTGAAATTAAGCCTATAATTATAGCTGTACCCACCATCACTGTTACAATAATGGCTGGAATAAACATCAACATTTGAAGGAGAGTAACACCAATAGCTTTTAAATAAGTTCTCCCACTTACAAACATATCAGAAACTTTAACTTTTACTCCTCTTGTTAACTTTAAATATAATGTATAAGTAAATATAGGAATGCTTATTGTTACTAAAGTGTTTAACAACGAAAATGATATACTGTAATTTCCATTCAACTCATAACTATTAATTATTCTTACTATGATAAATTCCAGTACACAAATTCCTAAAGTAATTAGCACTACTGTAGTCCACTGTCCTCTTAGCTGTTCCTTTGAGCGGGTTTTAAGTTCCCTTCGATTAACCATTAATATACCTCCTATATAATAACTTCTTAAAGCCTAAATTCTATTTACGAAAGGGACATACTGGATAGTGACAAGTTTCACATCTCAAACACAATCCACCATTAGGTAATTTACTAGCTTTCTCAATTTCCCCTAGTTCATCTGGCGCAGATACAATATCTTCAATATATCATCCACATTCTTCCATTTTGCTCTTTATAAGTGGTGAAAATTTGTCTTCTATTGTTCCCTCATATACCTCTGTACCTGTGATAACAATCCCCACACTCTTTTCATTAATTGATTTAACATCTATAATATCATTTGTATCTATTAGTATTCTCTTTAATCAATTCTCCAATTTCAATAGCAGCTTCATCTTCATGAATAGTATCCTTATTTAGCTCCATAATATACATATGATTTTTACCCATTTCTTTAAGTTCTCCTATATCGGAAGCCTCTATAATATGATCCTTTTAAAATCTAGCTCCTTTAAATTCTCCTGGAACAATCTTTGTAAAATCATGAGCAACCACCATTCCTAAAGCATCTTCTACCATTATTTTTTTCATTTTAACACCCGAAATTATCTCTAATTTAATTATATCATTGATTGTAAAAAAATACCACTGGATACATATTAATTGTATTCAGTGGTATTTTTTTATATTTCTATTTTTTTATGTCTTTAAAGTTTAAAACTATATTTAAAACTACTCCAACAAGAGCCGCTAAACTAACCCCTGTAATTTTAACAGTTGCACTTATTGGAATTCCAATAGTTATTCCTGTATAAGTAGCAAGATTAGTAGTACCTAATCCAATTACTATAACTGAAGCAATTATTAAAATGCTTTTCCAGTTATATTCAACTTTATCATTTTTAAGAGTTTTAAATCCAACTAGTGCTATCATTCCAAATAACATTATACTTATTCCACCCATAACTGAGCTTGGTATTGATAAAAGTACGCCTCCTACTTTAGCAACAAAGCCTAGGATTATAGCAAATACAGCTGTAATTCTTATGATAGAAGGATCATAGTTTTTAGTGATAGCTAGAACTCCTGTATTTTCTCCATAAGTAGTGTTTGCTGGTCCACCAATTAAAGATGAGAACATAGTTGCAAGACCATCTCCTAGAAGAGTTCTGTTAAGGCCTGGATCTTCAATAAAGTTTTTACCTACCACCTGGCTGTTTGTCATTACATCCCCTACATGTTCCATAAGTACTGCAAGTACAACTGGAACTATTATAAGTATAGCTGACATATCAAACTTTGGTAAAGTGAAGTTTGGCATTGCTATCATAGCTGTACTACTTATAGTTGCAGTATCTACCATTCCCATTGCTAATGAAATTAGGTATCCTGAAGTTACTGCAATAAGAATTGCTAATTGTTTTACAAACCCTTTTCCAAAGAAGCTTATAGAAAGAGCAATTGCTAAAGTTATTCCTGCTATAACAAAGTTTTCACTTGCCATTCCATAGGCTGTTGGCACAAGGTTTAATCCAATTACCATTATCATTGGTCCAACAACTTGAGCTGGTAAGAATTTCTTTATAGTTGATACACCTATTTTCTTTACTAAGAATGAAAGAACTACGTATATTAAACCTGCTACAAATAAACCACCCTGAGCATAAGCTAAATCCCCACCATGCATCTCTGCTGCTGTAATTATTACTGAAATAAATGCGAAGGATGATCCAAGAAATACTGGAACCTTTCCTTTGGTGCAAAGATGGAATATTAGAGTACCACATCCTGCTGCTATAAGTGCAACTGATGGATCTAATCCTGTTAATACTGGTACAAGTACCGTAGCCCCAAACATTGCTATTAAATGCTGCATTGCTAGAATTAATCTTCTAGAATGTTCCCTTACTGACCTTTGTTGTGAAAAAACTTTTGACTCACTTCTTAATGATACTTCTGACATAATATGCCTCCTTAATATTTTTTAATATTAGGAGAAATCACTTTCTCCCCTTTCAGTCTCTCAGTACTGATTAAAAGGTATGTAAAAATAAAAAACTTCTTGCTACCAGCAAGAAGTTATACATCAAAATTAATATTATGATTCCATAATATTCACGTTAAATACAAATTCTTGCCAGTCTCTCCGGACTGATTTAAAGAAATTTTCTTTTCTTTTATTATACACCAATATAGAATATATATCAAGATTTTTATATTAAGTATATTCTTACAGCGTCTTGAAAAAATATGTAAATAGTTTATAATTAATGTATACTATAGTAGTATAATATACAATTTACATATTATACTGCTAATATTTTAAGGGGGTGTATGTATGAACATACGTTACGCAGAAAGAACTTCTAGTATAAAAGCTTCTGAAATCAGAGAGCTTTTGAAACTTACTGAACAGCCCGACATAATTTCTTTTGCTGGTGGCCTTCCGGCTCCTGAGTTATTTCCACTTGAAAAAATCAATGAAGTAATGTCTCAGGTTATTAAAGAAAAAGGCTATATTGCTCTACAATATGCATCTACTGATGGCTATACTCCTCTAAGAGAAATAATATTGAATCAAAGAGTTAAGCCAGCTGGGATTAATTGTAGCATTTCCAATATCATGTTAACTAACGGTTCTCAACAAGGTCTAGAATTTTCTGCAAAGCTTTTCATAAATAAAGGTGACACTATAGTTTGTGAAAGTCCAAGCTACCTTGGCGCAATCAATGCATTTGCTGCATATCAACCAAAGTTTATCGAAATCCCAATGGATGAAAATGGAATGATGGTTGATAAATTAGAAAAAGTTCTAGAAGAACATCACTCTGAAATTAAAATGATTTATACAATTCCAGATTTCCAAAATCCAAGCGGAATTACAATGAGTATTGAAAGAAGACGTCGTTTAGCTGAACTTGCAACTAAATATGAGATACCTTTAATTGAAGACAGTCCTTACGGAGAATTACGATTTGAAGGTGAATCACTACCTGCTATTAAATCTTTTGATACTGCAGGATATGTAATTAATTTAGGTACTTTCTCTAAAACATTCTGTCCTGGACTCAGATTAGGATGGATTGTAGCTGATGACAATATAATCAAAAAATATATTTTAATAAAACAAGGTGCTGACCTTCAATGTAATACTCTAGCTCAGGTTTTCATAGCTGAATACATGAGTAAATATGACTTAAACCAACATATTGCTGATATTATTACTGTATATAAAAGACGTCGTGACTTAATGCTGAATTCAATTAAAGAATATTTCCCTAAGGATATAAAATATACATATCCTGTAGGTGGACTCTTTACTTGGTGTGAATTAAGAGAAGACTTGAATGCAAAAGATATATTAGAAGAAGCATTACAAGAAAAAGTTGCATTTGTACCTGGTACATCATTCTTCGCTAATGGAGATAAAGATAATTTCTTCAGATTAAATTATTCTAATATGAATGAAGAAAAAATTGTTGAAGGTATTAAAAGACTAGGAGTTGTTCTTAAAAAGTATTATAACTAGATTATGAATCTTCAATAAGCTATAAGCATAAATATTATAGTGTAAATACCATAATTGATTATATTTATAGGAGGGTGATTAATGGAATTTTCAAGGCGTATATTAGATATGGAATACTCACCTATTCGAAAACTTGCTACTTATGGAGAAGCTGCAAAAAACAGAGGTATAAAAATCTATCATCTTAATATCGGTCAACCTGATATTGAAACTCCCAAAGAGTTTATTGATGGAGTAAACAGCTATGATGAAAAGGTACTTAAATATACACAATCTCAAGGAACAAACCCATTAATTAATAGTTTTATTAAATATTATAAAGAATGGGATATTAATTTCGAGGATGATGAGATGCTTATCACCAACGGAGGTTCCGAAGCTATTTCTTTTGCACTTACTGCCATATGTGATCCAGGGGATGAGGTAATTGTACCTGAACCCTTCTACACTAACTATGCAGGCTTTGCAGAAGGCGCTAGTGTCAAAGCAGTTCCATTCATAACAAAAGCTGAAGATGGCTTTCATCTTCCATCAAAAGAAGTTATTAAAGCTAAAATAACACCTAGAACAAGAGCTATAATGCTTTCTAACCCTGGTAATCCTACCGGCGTTATATATTCTAAGGACGAAATTAGAATGATAGCAGATATATGTAAAGAATATAATTTATTCTTCATATCTGATGAAGTCTATAGAGAATTCATTTATGATGGTCTCGCTTATACTTCAGCCCTTTATATGGAAGATGTACAAGATAGAGTTGTTCTGATAGACAGTATTTCCAAACGATATAGTGCATGCGGAGCTAGAATTGGATTAGTGGCTTCAAAAAACAAGTCTCTAATCGCTCAAATATTAAAGCTATGCCAAGCTAGGTTGTGTTCACCTACCATTGAGCAGTTAGGTGCAGCTAACTTGATTAACACTCCTAATGAGTACTTTGTAGCTGTTAAAAACGAATATGAAGTAAGACGTAACCTAGTTTTTGAAAAACTCTCTAAAATGCCAGGAGTTATCTGTAAGAAACCTAGTGGAGCCTTTTATATTATTGCTAAGCTTACAATTAAAAGTGGAGATGACTTTGCAAAATGGATGTTAACCGATTTTAATTACAACAATAAAACAGTAATGGTTGCTCCAGCTAATGGTTTCTATGCAACTAAAGGTCTAGGTGAAGATGAAATAAGAATTTCTTATTGCTTAAATACCGAAGATTTGAGTGATGCTATGGATATTTTAGAAAAAGCCTTGAAAGAATACATTAAAACCGAAAAATAAAAAAAAGAAATTAAGATGGGTATCTATCTTAATTTCTTTTTATATTATATTTGTTTTTTATTAGGTTTAAATATTCATATCATTCTTTTGATATTCGTAATAAGCTCCTATAACTTCAAAATTCTCAGATTTATAAAGTCTCAATGCATCCTTGTTTTCTTCATCACATCTAAGGTATATCTCATTTACATTAAATGTTTCAGCTACATTTAATAGATGTCTTAAAAGCAGTTTCCCGTATCCAAGTCCTCTATAGGAAGGTAACATTCCGAAATTAGCAATATACACCTTGTTGTCACGTTTAATTAGCTGACCATATCCAATGTCTATACCATTTCTACTTAAAAAAATACATCCTTCTGGTATATAATGCTTCTGATATTTTTCATATTGAATATCATCTTCATCGATAGCCTGCCTATTAAGGGAGTTGAAAACTTCATTTTGAATATCGCAACGCTTTCTTTCATCAATTCCATTTTTGAATACTCTAAATGAAATATTTTCATCTGAAGTGTCCTTTATGTTTGTTATATTTAGTATTTTTGTTACATTTGAGGTCATAATATTTTTTTTCATTTCAATTATAGTTTTTATCACCTGAAATCCCATATCTACTAACAAGTCCTTATTAAGATTATTATTATCCCCTATAACAATAGAGGAGCAGGTATTAAATAATCTAAAAAAATCTTTATAATATAAATTATTATTATATTCAGGATTAATTTTCAT
>DALZNT010000051.1:0-23609 GCA_032005505.1 Clostridium sp.
TATAGGTCTTTTATTTATTGGGACTTATAAATATTAATTATGCGACAGCCCCTTTATTGTTAATAATAAATAAAAAATATAATTCCGTTTTAAGTTTACATATTAGTATTTGTTGTAAAAATTTCTTTTACAAGACCAGCAAATTCAAGCTGAGTTGAGGAAGCTATATCATTATTAGGATATATGTTTCCATTAGCAATATCTTCATCCAGGGTTTTCTCAATTGTTCTCTTAGGGAATAAAAGAGTAAATTTACTACCTTCACCAACCTTACTTTCAAGGGTAACATCTCCTCCATGGAGCACCATTAAAGATTTTACTAGAGATAACCCAATTCCACTTCCGCTTAATTCATTAGCTGGAGATATGCTTCCTTGAACATATCTATCAAATATATTTATTTGAGTTTTTTCATCAATTCCAATTCCAGTATCCTCGATGGATACGAAAACTTGGTCTTCGTTTTCGGAAATAAAAATAATTATTTTACCATTAGTTGGAGTAAACTTTAATGCGTTAGATAAAAGGTTTAAAAGAATACGCTCTAACTTTTCTTCATCTAAAGCAAGAATTTTTTCTTCAAAATCTGTATCAAAAATTAAATCTATACCTTTAGAGTTCATAAAATCCGTTAGAGAATCAACTATGCCTTCTATAGTAGTTATTATATCTAAATTTCTGAGATTAAGACTATACCTAGCAGCATCTATTTTGGAAATATCTAAAACATTATTTAGTAACCTAGTAAGTCTAAAGGAATTAAGTTTTATGGAGGTAATATATTTTTCAGCCTTAGGAAAATCAATTTCTTGATTATAGATTTGTTTTTCTAAAAGCTGTTCACAGCTATAAATAATATTTATAGGTGTTTTTATATCATGAGAGATATTTACGAAGAAGTCGGTTACATACTTCTCGTGTAGTTGAAGTTTAATATTAGCATTATCTCTAGCAGCTATTGTATCAAGTAATAGTATATGTTGATCAAATTTTTTCTTTGCAGAATGGGATTTGATTATTGAGTATGTAAAAGAAATTAAATTCATAATAAATATATCAGATAAATTATTATATAATATTCCTTGTTCAGAAAATATATAAAGTAAATTAATGAAAGAAATAATTATTGTTGGAATAAATACGATAATAGTTTGTTTCATAGATAGTGAAAAAAGCAAGCAAAAAGTTAAAATAAACACTGTATATTTACTAAAGGTAGTGAACATATTGCTTGGAATTATGTGTAGAGAAGTGGATATGTAAAAAGTAGGGTATATGAATAAGCAAACTAGTAATTGGCTAATAAAAATAGAGTCATTTTTTCTATAGCATTTTAAAAAAATTAAGGCCATAAACCACAAAATTAACCATGATATAAGTAGATAAGTTAGCCCTCTGGTATGAGTATTTAAGGTTATGAAATTGTTATAGCTTAAAATAAGAACTAATGTGTTGGTAATTAGCCCGCATATACCAAGAATTATAGAAGAAGCCAGGTTTGATTTTATCTGATATAATTTGTAGGATATATTTCTATCAATTTTAATCTTAAATATATTTAACATTAAATTCACCTCAAGTAATTAATTGTATAAAATGTTTTATTGTATAAAAATGAATATATTTACAAGAATTAATATAAAATTATATAATTTCCAACGTACATATTATAACATATTTCAGGAATAAAAGAACAAAAAATAACAAAAATAGAAAGGTAAGAAGAAATATCAACGGAGTTAAGGTTGAGTGTATACAAATTATAAAGATTTCAAATTTTGTATACAGTATATACATAAAACAGGTTATATGATAATATATAAACTAGATAAAAGTTTAACATACTTTTGTTTTTACAGTAAAATATAAATTAAACTATCTTATATTGACGTATGGAGGAATAATTATGAAAAAACTGAAACTAATGACAATGGCTTTAACGGCAGTTATGAGTGTTACGATGTTTGCTGGATGTACTGCTAAGTCGGGAGAAAGTGATAATGGAAAATCATCGGAAAATCTAAAAGCGGACATTGTTGTGATAGGAGCTGGTGGAGCTGGCATGACAGCTGCTATTCAAGCTGCACAAGATGGAGCTACCAATGTTGTAATCTTAGAGAAAATGCCACAAACAGGTGGAAATACTATTCGTACAACTGGTGGAATGAATGCTGCTGGCACAGAACTTCAAACTACTGAAGGAATTGAGGATTCAGTTGATTTAATGGTTGACGACACTATGAAGGGTGGAAAAAACCTAAATGATGTAGAGTTAGTTAAAGTATTAGCAGAAAACTCTTCAGATGCTGTTGAGTGGGTTAATGAAAATGGCGGAGATTTATCAGAAGTTGGTATGTTTGGTGGAGCAAGCGTTAAGCGTATCCATAAGCCAACAGGTGGTACTGCTGTAGGACCAATGCTTGTGCAAATGTTAAATGAAAATATTGAAGAATTAAATATACCTGTAATGCTTGATACTACAGCTGAACAGATTGTAGTTGAAGATGGAAAAATTACAGGCGTTAAAGCAAAGAATGCTGATGGTGAAGTTATAATTGACTGTAAATCAGTAGTTTTAGCAACGGGAGGTTTTGGAGCTAATACTGATATGGTAGTTGAGTACAAATCAGATTTAAAAGGATTTGGAACTACTAATCATGCTGGAGCCACTGGTGATGGAATAGCTATGGCTAAAGAATTAGGTGTTGAATTAGTTGATATGGATCAAATTCAAACTCACCCAACTGTTCATCCAGAAACTCAAACTATGTATACTGAAGCGGTACGTGGTAATGGAGCTATATTAGTAAACAAAGAAGGTAAAAGATTTGTTAATGAATTACTTACTCGTGACGTAGTATCAGAAGCAATCCTTGGACAAACAGATAAAGAAGCTTATATCCTATTTGATCAAAATGTAAGAGATGGATTAAAATCTATTGAGAAATATATTTCTGCTGGAATAATCTTTGAATCAGATACAATTGAAGGTTTAGCAGAGCAAATCGGAGTTGACGCTGCTGCTTTAGCTGAAACTATGAAAACTTATTCTGAGTCAGTAACTGCAGGAACAGATGCTGAATTTGGAAGAGAATCTATGGAAGAGCCTTTAACTACTGCTAAATATTATGCAGGATTATGCGCACCAGCAGTTCACCACACTATGGGTGGAGTTAAAATAAACACAACAACAGAAGTTCTTAAAGAAGATGGAACTGCTATAGCTGGATTATTCGCTGCTGGAGAAATTACTGGTGGAGTTCACGGAGCAAATAGATTAGGTGGAAATGCTGTTACAGATATCGTTGTATTTGGACGTATAGCTGGACAAAAAGCTGCTGAATTTGTTGTTGCTAATGGTGGACACACTGAAGCTACTATTAAAGTAGAAAAAAATGAAGAAGTTGCAACTCCAGAAGTTGATGGCGGATACAAAGATGGCGTTTACACTGGAACTGGAAAAGGTAACGGTGGAGATGTAACTGTAGAAGTAACTGTAGAGGGCGGAAACATCGTTAAGGTTGAATTAAAAGACCATAAAGAGACTCCAGGAATCTATGAAGGTGCTGAAACAGGAGTTGTTAATGCAATCATAAAAACTCAATCTACAGAAGTAGATTCAGTAACAGGAGCTACATTAACAAGTGAGGCTATAAAAACTGCTGTTGCAGAAGCTGTAAAAGACGCTAAATAGAATATAATATATAACAGATTAAGGTGTAAGATGTACAGAAATGTACGACTTATGCCTTTTTTATATTAGAAATAAATATGTAAGTATAAGAGAGTATTTAAGAAAAAATTTAAAGTTGAGTGATTTAATCTGATATTAAGAGAGAAGGTGCAATCGAAAATGTAATAAAATAAAAATTTTAAATGCCTATTTTTTATTGTTAAAATAGATATTAGAATATTAATTTTTATAAGCAAATGCGCAATAAAATAGGGGGGCATTTCTAAATAACTTTTTGAAATGCTCCTTATTTTATTCCAATAAATGATATAATTTAAAATATAAAGTATGCTTAAATTCTTTATGATATTTTGGGAATATTATAGACTCTTATGGAGTTGTTAATATATGGAGGTTTGGATATAATAAAGAATATAAGGATAAATAAAAGGTAAGGAGTGTTAAGCGTGGATGATAAGCTAAATAAAGCAATTGAAATTATGCGAGAAGAATTTAATCCAATAATTATATATTTATTTGGATCTGCCGCAAGAAATGAATTAAGAGGCGATAGTGATATAGATATTGCATTCCTTACTGATAATGAGGTTGATGAATATGAGTGTTTTATGAAGGCTCAAGAACTTGCTGATATATTTAAAAGAGAAGTAGATTTAATAAACTTAAGTAATTCATCAACTGTGTTTAAGGCACAAGTTGTGGGTAATGGTAAGGTTATTTACTGCGGTGATAATAATAGAAGAATGTACTTTGAGATGAGAGCATTAAAAGAATATGCTCTTCTTAATGAGGAGAGAGCTGAGATTTTAAAAAGAATTAAGGAGACTGGAACAATTTATGGGAAATGATGTTATATACAATAAAATAGAAACAATTGAAAGATGTGTTTATAGAATAAAAGAGGTATATGATAATAACTTTGAAAATCTAAATGATTATACAAAGCAAGATTCTATAATTTTAAATATACAAAGAGCTTGTGAAGCCGTAATAGATTTGGCTATGCATATAGTATCAGAAAAAAAATTGGGTATACCTCAAAATAGCAGAGATGCATTTGAAGCGCTTAACTCTAATAATATAATTGATGATGAATTAGCTAAAAAGATGAAGTCAATGGTTGGATTTAGAAATATTGCAGTTCATAATTATAAGGCTGTAAATTTAAAAGTTGTACAAATGATTATAGAAAAACATTTAGGGGATTTTAGCGAGTATATTTATGCAATAAATAAATTGCTATAGGTAAATAGAATAAAATTATAAATATAGGATGAAGAGGGGAGGAATTAATAGATGACTAAGGAAAAAGTAGATGGAATTATATTTGATTTAGATGGTACACTGTGGGATTCCACTGATGTAATTTTAAAGATGTGGAATGAGGCTAGAAAAGAGTTTAAGGAAATAACTAATGAAATAACATTAGAAGATATTCAGGGAGCTATGGGGCTTCTGATTGAAGATATAGGTAGAAAGTTTTTTCCATATTTAAGCGATGAGAAAATAAAAGAGATAATAAAGCACTGCAGTAAAACTGAAAATGAGTATTTAAGTATTCATGGAGCTAATCTTTACGAGAATCTTGAAGCTACTCTTGAGAAGTTAGCTGAAAATCATAAACTTTTTATCGTTAGCAATTGCCAAGAGGGATATATTGAGGCATTTTTAAAAGCACACAAGTTAGATAAATATTTTATAGACTTTGAGAATCCTGGACGTACAGGCATGCCAAAGTGGGATAATATAAAGCTTGTAGTTGAGAGAAATAATCTGCATAATCCAGTATATGTTGGAGATACAGCAGGAGATAGAAAGGCTGCTAAAATAGCAGGAGTTCCTTTTATATTCGCTAAATATGGGTTTGGTGATGTAGAGGATTATGAGTATGTTGTAGAGAAAATTGAAGATGTGGTAAGTTTGGAGTTTGTTGAAAAAAATTAATTTTATATGATGAAAGTGGGGAGAATTATGTTTAGAGCTATGAGAAATCATAAAAAGGAAGTATCTCAAGAAATTATTGGGGACATACTTGAGAAGGGTGAGTATGGAATTTTATCAACAGTTGGTGACCATGGATATCCATGCATGACTCCAATGAATTATGTGTATTATAATAATTGTATATATCTTCATTGTGCAATGGAAGGTGAAAGACTCGATAATATCAGAAGAAACAACAAGGTTACTTTCGCTGTAGTATCAGATACAAAGATTCTACCAAAATTATTTACTACAAATTATAAAAGCGTAATTGCTTATGGAGAAGCTAGAGAAGTGGATGAAAACCTTAGAAAAGAAGTTTTACTTGAAGTTATCAAGAAGTATTCTCAAGACTTTTTAGTAACAGGTGAAAAATACATTAAGGTTTCTGCCCATAAAACAGTTGTATTAGAAATTAAAATTAATCATGTCACAGGTAAAGTTAGTGAAAGATAAAAACTGTTAAGATTGAACTAACACTATTTAAATTAGCAATATGTATTTTAAAAAGTAAAATTTGAAAATCCACTAAGTAGGAGAGCGATATACGTATCTACTTAGTGGATTTTTTACTATGATATTAAGTTTGATAGTTTGTATTAAACTCAGGTAGCCTCTGTTACTAGTTGTTAACCGATGTTAATTATCCATGGATTAGCCACCAATAACTGTATTCCACCAAGATTCATCTGGAGGACCACTGGTCATTAGTCCTTCCACAGTCCAATGAGTTACATCACCTTTTTTACCAGAGGATAGATAGAGCCATCTAGTATTTTTCCCTTTTTCAAAGGAGGAGTTACCAGGGTCAGCTACATCAATTTCTAATTCATAATAAGCTTTAGAGATATCAGGGTACTTCACATTAAGTTTTTCATTAGAATCAATTACCGTTACATTACCTAGTTCTTCAGAGGTTGAAAATTCAGTTAAGTAACTATCAAAGCTATTATCTTGAGGGATTCCAATTGCGGCTGGTTCAGCTTTATAATACTTTTTATCAGGAGTTACATGTGTGATTTGAGTAAGTCCATAAACAAGCCATTTTTCATTTTCCTTCATCAGAGAAATGTTTCCATTTATAACTTGAGTTACAGAGTCTAAATTATTATAAGTCAATTGAGCTTCGGCTAAATAGTCATAAGTAACCTTATTATCTTTACTAGTATTTTTATTAGTTAAATTAAAACTAGTTAACTTAAGAGTATATCCATAATTACTAGCCAAAGTTAAGTTTCTTTCAATAGCTCTATTTGCTATAAGAGTATCCCCCATATCTGGAGTAATATAATCTTTTACGTTTTTTAAAGTTGTGTCAGCTAATTTTTGCAAAACATCTTCAGGAATTGTGGCAATTCCAACACCGCTTTCAGGAGGAATAGCCTCGTCCGAAGCTTTATCCCAGAGAGTATTTATTTCGTCTAATAGAAGTAGATTATTAACTTCATAGAAGCCTTTTAAAAATGCCTTTGCAGTATCTTCTGAAGATAAATCCTTAGAATTTTGGCACGCCACCAAGGATGAACTTACAAAAACAAGAGAAAGAATAAGGCATAAAGAAATGATGCCTCTACGTTTTTTATGCGTATCAAAAATATTTTTGAATCTATTTTTCATCGTTTCTACACCTCCATTAAAATGGGTTGAGAAAATAGCGTTGTAATTTGTTTTAGAGTACATAACAGAGAGGATGGCGTCACTATATTTAGAGCGATAGGACATATCCATATTCTCTATGACCTTCTCATCACAGTAGAATTCAAGATTTTTGTTAGCTTCTTTAACCATAAAATATATTAGTGGATTAAACCAGTGAATGGAATTAGCTATATTTAGTAGTGGCTTTATTTATATCATATGCTGGCAAGATGTAAAAGCTAACAATAAATGTAAAAAATACAATGAAATATTGAGATGTAATTAGTTACTTTACTCATAGGGTAGTATTTTTTATTTAATATAATTTATGCGTGATGCTGTGCGTGATTTTTACTATAAAAATGTAATTAATATCTCAAAAATTAACCATGAAAATATAATGAAGTTTATGTAGAGAGTTAAAAGAAAAATTATGCAAATAAACAAATATTAGTTTAATTATGGTATAATTTATACGACAAGATAAAATAGGAGACGGTAAAATATTAAACTATCCTTACGACATAATATATAACAGTTTAAAATTAGAATTATCAACAACATAATAATTTTAGGTGGTGTGTTTATGGTAAAGGCAGCGATCATAACAGTAAGTGATAAGGGGTCTAAGGGGAAAAGAATTGATGAAACCGGACAGGTGTTAAAGGCTTATCTGGAGGAGAATGGCTATGAGATTAAGTATTATATAGTTATTCCAGATGAGGAAGAGCACATTGAGGTTGAACTCAAGTATATAAGCGATGTCCTTCAAGTGCCTCTTATAGTTACCAATGGTGGTACGGGATTTGCAAAGAGAGATATAACTCCAGAGGTAACATTTAAGGTTATAGATAAGTATGTACCAGGTATCGGTGAGATTATGAGAATGAAGGCTTTACAAGAGACTGAAAGAGCAATTTTATCTAGAGGAATTTGTGGGATAAGAAAAAATTCTCTTATCGTGAATCTTCCAGGAAGTCCAAAGGGAGCAAGAGAGAATCTAGGATTTGTTTTACCAACCCTTAAGCATGGTCTTGATGTTTTAGCAGGCGATGCTTTTGAGTGTGCAAGGAAGTAAAGATTATCTTTATATAAAAAGAGGATGATAAAAGGAAAGACTAAAGAAGGCATCATAAAATCTGGTGATAAAATAGAAATAATTGAATAGATTATTATATAAATCTTTGAGGAGTTTTCATTTTAGGATGGTAAACTCCTTTATTTGAGAAAGCATAATAAAAATTAGAGTGTAAAAAAGGAGAAAAAATGGGACTAGAGAAACAAGGTCTTGAAAAACAAGAACAGAAAAAAACACTTTATACTTTCATAGGCATATATATAATATCCTATCTTGCTTTTGGGATAGGTACCGTGCAGTTTGTACCATATCTAACGGGCATTGGCTATTCACCAGTGGAGAGGGGGATTTTAATTTCATCTATAGCCATAGTTACAATTTTAGTTCAGCTTATATTTGGATATTTATCCGACAAGTTTAAAACTGTAAAAAAACTATTTATTATCATACTTGTTATCTTTGCAGGAGCAACATATATCCTGTATACAACTGAGTCAAGGCAATTTATTTTACATCTAATTTTGATTGCTCTTTGTGGAGGTTTTTGTAACTTAGGTATGGGGGTTGGAGATAACTGGGTTCTAGAAACCAATGATTACATGAGAGATATATTTAGTGTAATCAGAGCCTTTGGATCCTTGGGATGGGCTATCGGTGGAGTATTAGTTGGATATATAATAAATTCCTTTGGTTATGAGGGACTAAGTGTAACGGTATTATTCTTATCAATTGTTACCCTTGGAGGTAGTATGCTTCTTGCTGATGCTTCAAAGAGCTTTGATAAAGGAGCAAAGGGTATTACAAAGGATGATATCATTGAGCTTTTTAAGAATAAAACTTATATTTTAGTTATTGTAGTGTTATTTTTATTAAGTTGCATTCAGATGTTTAATAACTATACGCTTATAGATAAAATAATTAGTTTAGGTGGAACTAATAAGGAAGTCGGGATAACGGCTACAATTAAGGGGTTAGCAGAAATTCCAATGTTTTTTGCAGGACCAATATTACTTAGAAAATATAAGGCTAAGTCTCTTTTGGTAGTTTCGACTTTAGCTTATACGGTGCAGTTTATATTATTTGGATTTGCAACAAGTGTTACAGGACTTTTGGCACTTATAGGACTACAGGTATTAACTAATCCAACTCTTATAATTGCCTCAAAGGTTCTTATCGATAATTTAACTAGTGATGCATGTAAATCGACAGGGCAGCTTGTAGCTATGAGTATATATAGTGGAGGGGCATCTCTATTAATACCTTATTTGAGTGGAGTTTTGACTCAGTGGAAAGATGTAAACTTCTCTTTATTCTTTGCAGCAAGTTTAGGAGTCATTGCATTTTTATTAACCTTCTTAATTAAGATGCCAAGAAGAGTTATACATCTTCATGAGGAGCAGTAAGGGCTTGATGACTAAAGTTTTATTAGATTTATAAATGTAAAGCCAGTAACTTAAGTGTAAAAGTTACTGGCTTTGCTTTTTTATGTCCTTATGCTTTCATAGTTCAAAAGGTCTTCAAATATCATATTTGCGCCTTTAAAGTAATCATATTCAGAAGCAAAGTCCTTAGATTTTAGAAGTGACCAAGTGGCATTATAAAGCTTAACAATATAAAGATAATCCATCAATTTATCATAATGCTCCTCTTTATAATACCCAAAGTAGCTTACCAAAAGATGTTCTCGGCAAATCTTATCTAAAAACCAAGCTACTGTAGCAAGGTCAAGGAATATATCTCCCATAGAGGCATATTCATAGTCTACAAAGTATAGTTTATCTTTAGATAAAATCATATTTGAGGCATTCAAATCGTTATGGCATAGGCCAATGATTTTATTCTTACTTAACTTAATTTCAAGTTCATTTAGTTTTTCTAAAATTGTATCGATAGAGGTTGGAAGAGGTATATTTAATTCTCTGCAGAGCTCTATTCTTTTGTGGATATGTTCATAGGGTTTAAATTCAGCTTCGCAGTTTAAGCTGTGGAGGTCTCTTAATTTATCGGTAACCATATCTATAAAGTTAAAGGACGCAAATTCCTCTTCACTTGGCATGGCTCCGTTAATCCAAGGGCTTACCATATCCCCTGATTTTGTAGAATAGTAATAAGGTTTTTGGCAAAGACCAATACTAGCAGCCTTATTTATAACTGTCAGCTCTAGAGCTCTATCCGTATGAAGATAGGTATATGGACATACTCTTAGAAAGTAATTCTTGTCACTGTATACTACTTTATAGTTTTCACTGCTGAGTCCGCCTAACTTCTCTAGAGATTTGATGGCGGAAGTATTCCATTTTAAATTATTCTTTAAAAAATCTGAAGCCACTGAATTCATTTTGTATCACCTGTAACCTTTGTTATTGTAAATAGATAATTTGATTATAGCAAAAAAAGATACATATTCAAATTGATTATTATTCATGGAAGATATAAGATAGAGTTGGAGAATTTTTTTGATTAAGGGAGGTGCAAGAAGGAAAATGATTGTTTTAATAATTGGTGGATCTAAAAGTGGAAAGTCTATGTTAGGTCAGGATATTTCTAAAGCACTGGAGAATAAGGCTGGGGAACTTTATTATCTAGCCACTATGAAGCCTTATGATGGAGAGGATTTAAAGCGGATAGCCAATCATTTATATGAAAGAGAAGGCTATGGATTTAAAACTATTGAAGAACCACTAGATATGGTAAAGGTAGCAGATTCAGTTGATATAAAAGATGCGGTTCTAATTGATAGTATAACATCTTTAGTCACGAATTCCATGTTTAAGGGAAATGACTTTTACGATAGGATTACAGAAGATGTGGTTAGTGGCATAAAATCTATTTGTCATAAAGCTGAGAGTGTAGTTATAGTATCTGATTATGTGTTTAGCGATGGAATAGTTTATGATTCTTACACTGAGGCTTTTAGAAGAGAGCTTGGCACCGTAAATAGAAGATTGTCGGAAATTTCAAATATAGTCATTGAATGTTCCTATGGTAACGTAATTTGTCATAAGGGACAAGACTTGTTAAAGGAGATACTATGAAGAAATATTTTAAAGGATTTTTAATGGCAGTAAGCATGTTTACAGTTATCCCACTGCCACATAATATTTGGGATGATGAAGGTGGAAAGCATATTATGAAGTTTTATCCTGTCATAGGATTAATTGTTGGTCTTATATGGTTTGGGGTTTATAAACTTTTATCTATTATTGGCGCTTCAACAATGATAACCGCGGCAATAACAATGTTAACACCGTTTTTATTAACAGGTATGCTTCATCTAGATGGATTTATGGATGTGTGTGATGCATTACTATCAAGAAGAGATAAGCAGGAAAAATTAAGAATACTTAAAGATTCTCATACTGGAGCCTTTGCGGTAATAGCCCTTGTAATGCTGTTCATTGTTACCTTTGCAGCAACTTATACTGTAATTGACATGAATAAAAATAGCATAGGATTAATTTTCATACCTATGATTTCAAGGAGTCTTATAGGATATTTATTATTATCCAAGGAGTCAATGAAGGGAAGTTCTCTTGGTGCTTTCTTTAAAAAGGGAACAGGAACTGTAGATAAGGTACTACTTATGGTAGCACTTGTAATTGCATCTGTATTAACTGTAGTATTCTTTGGTGTTGTGGGAACTATTATTCCATCAGCCATGATTATATTAATGATACTTTTAGTTAATAACTGCTGCAAGGAGTTCGATGGAATGTCAGGGGATACTGCAGGTTTTGGCTTAGTTATGGCAGAGGTTGCTGGTATTTTAGTTTTAGCATTAATTTAAAAGAACTAGCTAGTAGGATTTTGGTTTTAGCATTAATAATAAATAGCTATTAGAAGTTTTAGTTTTAGCATTAATTTAGGAGGAAAAGCTATGATTTTAATTATTGGCGGTGCTTATAGTGGGAAATTAGAATTTGTAAAGGAAAACTATGGCATTGATGAAAGTGAAATCTTCTTTTGTAAGAATGGACAGTTAGATTTATCTAAGAAGGTTATATGTGGACTTCATATATTCACCTATGAAAGTGTAGTTTCAGGAGAAAACCCATTAGATAAAATAAAAGAAAATCTTGAACTTCTTCAAGATAAGATAATAATTTGTGATGAAATTTCAAGTGGGATAGTTCCGCTAAAGAAGGAAGAAAGAATTTGGAGAGAGGACACTGGAAGATGTCTTCAGTTTTTAAGCAAAAATTCTTCAAAGGTTTATAGAGTATTTTGTGGAATTCCTACAATGATAAAGAAGGTGTAAAAATGAAAGAAATAACTATTGGTTTTTTATTAGATTTAATAATTGGAGACCCTCAAAATCCATATCATCCAATTAGATTTATCGGTTCTCTCTGTACAGGATTAGAAAAGTTTTTCAGAGTTATTTTAAAGAATTCCTTAAAACTTGCAGGTTTATTAACTTGGATTGTAGCTGTTGCAGTAGTTTATGGAATCAGTTATGGAGTACTTAGAGTAGTTGGATTTGTTAGCTGGCCTCTAGCAATAATTGTATCAGGAATAATGATTTATTTTTGTATTTCTGCAAAGGCTTTAAAAGTAGAAGGACTAAAGGTAGTAGGCTACATTTTAAAGGATGATATTGAAGGAGCTAGAAAGCAGTTATCCTATATAGTTGGAAGAGATACTGCAAGCCTTGATAAGGAAGCTATATTAAAGGCTGTTATAGAAACTATTGCAGAGAATATGGCAGATGGAGTTATAGCTCCGTTATTTTATGCAGGACTTGGTGGAGCACCGTTAGCCTTTGCATACAAAGCTGTAAATACTATGGATTCTATGTTTGGATATAAAAATGAAAAGTATATGGACTTTGGATATTTTCCAGCAAAGCTTGATGATGTATTTAATTACATTCCAGCTAGATTAGCGGCATATTCCACTGTTGTTGCAGCATATATTTTAGGTTTTGATGGAGAAAAGTGTTTCAAGATTTATAATAGAGATAAATATAATCATAGTAGTCCTAATAGCGCTCATCCAGAAGCAGCTTTTGCAGGAGCTTTGAGAATAAGACTTGGAGGAGCAAATTACTACTTTGGTAAGTTGGTGGAAAAACCAACCATTGGGGATGCTTTAGAGCCTGTGACTGTGGATAAAGTTCATGCTGCTAATAAATTATTATATGTAGCTACGACTATTGGATGGCTTATGGCACTTCTTATAAATAAGTTACTGTATATGTTTATCTAGTAGGTTTAATTTAGAAAAGAAAAAAGTTATTTACAAATAAAGACGGCAAGGGGGACGAGATAATGGCAGTACATGGTGGAAATATAGATGAAATATCAAGAAAATATAATATTAATGCCAGTGAAGTAGTAGATTTTTCAGCAAATATAAATCCTTTAGGGATAAATGAAAAAGTTAAGGAAGCTATGATAGGTGCTTTAGATAAAGTGGAAAGATATCCTGATATAACTTATTTTAATTTAAAGAATGCTATTGGGAACTTTGAGCATATAGATATAAAGGATATGTTTCTTGGAAATGGAGCTGCAGAAGTTATTTTTAATATAGCGAGAGCATTAAAGCCTAAAAAAGTTTTATTACCAGCGCCAACGTTCTCAGAGTATGAGGAAGCAGTTAGAAGTGTTGATAGTGAAATAGAGTACTATGAGTTAAGCGAAGAAAATGAGTTTACTATTGATGAAGGGTTTATAAATAAAATTGATGAAACTATTGATATGACCTTCATATGTAATCCGAATAATCCTACAGGGGTTCTAACAAAAAATGATTTTGTAGAGAAAGTACTTAAAAGGGCAGCAGAATTTAGGGTAACAGTTGTTATGGACGAATCTTTCTTAGATTTTGTTGAAGAGGAAGAGAAGTATTCAACCAAGGAATTCCTTGGGCAATACAGTAATTTAATAATAGTAAAATCTTTAACTAAGTTCTTTGCTATACCAGGAATAAGAGTAGGATACGGATTAACCTATAATGAAGAGATAATTGAGAAGATAAATAAAGTATCTGTACCGTGGGCAATAAATATAGTTGCAGCTGAAGGTATATGTGTAGGGTTAAAAGAAATTGGGTATATTAATGACAGCATAAAGTATGTAAAGTCTGAAAGAGATTATCTTTATGAAAATCTGCAGAAGCTTGAGTGTATAAAAACCTTTAAGCCATCAGTTAATTTTATTATGTTTAAATTATTAAAGGATATGGATTTGAAAGAGATTTTGCTAGAGAGAGGGATTTTAATTAGAAGCTGCAATAATTATCATGGTCTAGGCAATGAATTCTATAGAATTGCTGTGAGAACAAGGGAAGAAAACAAGAAATTAATTAATGAAATGAAAACTATTTCAATTGACAAATAGAATAGTAGAGAATATAATTAAAATGAAAATTAAGCATAACAGGTGTTTAAACTTAATAGGGAATTAGGATGAACCTAAGCTACCTCAGTAACCGTAATACAGACGAAATCCTCAAATGCCACTGCAGAGTTTTGTGGGAAGGCGAGGAGTGTAGAATGAAGTAAAGCCGGGAGACCTGCCTTGTATGTTAAAGATATTATCTTCTGAGGGTGAGATAATAGATACACGTTGGTTTTATGAAGATTTAAATTGTGTAATTTGTTAGAATTATATGATTTGTATATTGTAAAACATAAATATCATGTATTTTAGGCACCTTTGATGGGTGTTTTTTTTTACGTCAAACCTATAAAAATATATAGGAGGCCAGCCCCAAGAGTAAAAGCTTAGGAGGAAGAAATATGAAAAAATCAAGTAAGGTATTATCGTTACTAGTTAGCGGTATAACTGCCATGATGTTAATGGTAGGATGTTCAAAGGAAGCAAAGGAAATGACAGACAGGGAAGGTAATGAATTTAAATTACCAGAGGATATTAAAACTATAGTTTCAACAGCACCATCAAACACAGAGGTATTAATGGCTCTAGGTTTAGGAGATAAGTTAGTTGCTATAGATAAATATTCATCAGATATAGAAGGAATAAACCCTGATTTACCACAAATAGATTTTAGAAGTCCAGATGCAGAGACTTTAATAGCTCTACAACCTGATATTATAATAGCTTCAGGTCACAATAAGGCTGGAGATGAAGATCCATTTGCTCTTTTAAAAGAAGTGGGAATACCTGTTGTATATATACCAAGTAGCTCAAGCATAGAGGGAATATATGGAGATATTGAGTTTATGGCTGAAGTAACAGGAACTGAGAAACAAGGGAAAGAAATAGTGAATACTATGAAAAAAGACGTTGACGCTATAAAAGAAATAGGAAGCAAAATAACTGATAAGAAGAATGTTTATTTTGAAATAGGTGCAGGAAGCGGTCTATATACTTTCGGAAATGAAACTTTCTTAAATGAAATGATTGAAGTTATTGGAGCTACAAACATATTTGGAGAAGAAACATCTTGGATAACTGCAACACCAGAAGCTGTTTTAGATGCTAATCCAGATGTAATTTTAGCAAACACACCAGGAAAAAATGAAGCAGGTAAAACTGCAATTGAAGATATAGTTAGCCGTGATGGTTGGGACACAATCACAGCTGTGGCTAATGGAGATGTACATGAAATAGATAAAAACACATCTTCAAGAGGTTCACACAACATAGTAAAAGCATTAAAGGAAATGGCTAAGGCTGTATATCCAGATGAATTCAAAGACATCCAGGAATAAAATATTAGCGCTACTGTCAATTCCACTGGTATTATTAATAATCTGTATTGGAACTTCCATTGGAAGTTCCAATATTGGCATATTGGATGTTTTCTCAATATTGGCACATAAGATTTTTAGCGTCCCACTACCAACAGGAATTGATCCTCAACAGGTTGCGATAATTTGGAATTTAAGATTTCCAAGGGTATTACTAGCATTTATTGTTGGTGGTTCTCTAGCGGCCAGTGGAGCGGTAGTTCAATCAGTTTTAAAGAATGAGATGGCATCTCCATTTACATTAGGATTATCCTCAGGAGCATCTTTAGGAGTTGGACTTGTAATAGTTTCAGGAATATCCATACCTTTTCTAGGAAACTTAACAATGCCTGTAGTTGGATTTTTATTTAGCTTAGCTACTATGGTTATGGTTCTTAAGTTTTCTTCAAGTGTTGATAGAGATATGGGAAATACTACAATAATATTATCTGGTATGGTTATTTCACTATTTTTTAGTGCATTATTAACAACTATATCAGCATTGATGAGTGATAAAATTGAAAGCATAACTATGTGGTCCATGGGCTCTTTTTCTATGAGGGGCTGGTCTTATGTTAAAGCTGGTATTCCATTTTTCATAATTGGATTATTTGGAATATGTTTATATCTTAAGGAGATGGATGTTTTAACCTTTGGTGAAGAGCAGGCTAAGTCTATTGGAGTTGACACTATTAAAGTTAAACGCAGATTATTTGTATTTGTTGCTATACTTACAGGAAGTTCTGTAGCACTTAGCGGGACAATTGGATTTATAGATTTAATTGCACCTCATTTAGTTAGAAAGATTTTTGGATCTAAGCATGCCTATGTAATTCCGATGTGTGTGGTTCTAGGCGGATGCATGATGATAATTACAGACTTAATAGCAAGGACTATAGTAGCTCCGTCAGAATTACCAGTAGGAGCGGTAACAGCCCTTATCGGTGGTCCATTCTTTGCTTATATATATTTCAAGAAATCAAAGTAGGTGAATTAAGTGTTAGAAGTAAAAGCCGTAAGTTGCGGATATGATGGAGTAGATGTAGTTAAAGAGGTTGGATTTAAAGTAACTAGAGGAAAGAATCTTTGTATTGTGGGACCTAACGGCTGTGGTAAAAGTACACTGTTAAAGTCTATAGCTAATTTGTTAGACTACAGGGGAAGTATTACTTTAGATTCTAATGAATTGAAGAATTTAAGCAGAAAAGATTTGGCTCAAAAGGTTGCACTGATGACTCAATCAAGTGTTATTCATTTTCCATATACAATATATGAAACAGTAGCTTTAGGTAGATATGCTCATCTAAAGGGTGTATTTTCACAGCTTGGAAAAGAGGATAATGAAATTATCTTAAAGAGTATTGAGAATGTTGGACTTTTAGATATAAAGGATAGTCTTATAAGTGAATTATCTGGAGGTCAGCTTCAAAGGGTATATCTAGCAAGAGCTTTCGCTCAAGACCCAGAGGTAATTCTTTTAGATGAACCTACTAACCATTTAGATTTAAAGTGTCAGATAGAAATTTTGGACTACTTAAACAAATGGACAAAAGAACATAATAAAATAGTAATAGCTGTTCTACATGATTTGAACCTAGTTCAAGCCTTTGGAGAACAGGTGGTAATGATAGATAAGGGAAAAATTGTTAGTGAAGGTTCACCGGCAGTTGTTTTTAAAGATGATAAATTAAGTGAAGTCTATGGCATTGATGTTAAAGGCTTTATGATAGAGACCCTTGAAAAGTGGAGGTAAAATTATGGGTAATATGGGTAAGAAATTTATTATGTCCTATAGCTGTGGAAAAGACAGCACGCTAGCTTTATATAGAATGGTACAAAAGGGTCATACTCCAGTAAGTTTACTGGTTACAGTAGATAAAAAAGCAGGTAGATCTTGGTTCCATGGAGTGCCACAGAATTTACTTGAAGATGTAGCTAGGTCCTTGGATATTCCACTTATGATAGTAGAATCTAATGGAACTGACTATGAGGAGACTTTTACGGATGCACTGATTGATGCTAAAAATAATCTTGGAGCGGATAGCTGTGTATTTGGGGATATTGACTTAGAAGATCATAGAACTTGGTGTACATCTAGATGTGAGGAAGCTGAAATTGAAGCAGTATTCCCATTATGGCAAGAGGGTAGAGAAGACCTTGTATATGAGTTCATAGACACTGACTTTAAAACTGTTATTAAGAATGTAAAACTAGAATGTATGGGCGAAGACTTTTTAGGTAAGACATTATCAAGAGAGGTTGTTGAAGCAATTAAGGCTACAGGTTCTGATGCCTGTGGAGAAAATGGAGAATATCACAGCTTCGTTTATGATGGTCCATTATTTAAATATCCAATAAAATTTGAAGCTGTTGGAGTAGTTAAAAATGCTACTCATGGATTCTTAGATATAAGGGGTAAGTAATATGAATAAAATTATGGTATTAGGAACAGCATCTTCAGTGGGGAAAAGTACAGTAGCTACAGCAATTTGCAGATATTATAGAAATAAGGGGATTAAGGTTGCACCTTTTAAAGCTATGAATATTTCTTTGAATTCCTTTGTAACAGAGGACGGATTAGAAATGGGAAGGGCTCAGGTGGTCCAAGCTGAGGCTTGTGAAATAAAGCCGTCTGCTTTTATGAATCCAGTTTTGCTTAAGCCAAGTGGAAATAATAAAACTCAAGTTATTATTAATGGTAAGGTTCATGGGACCATGGATTCTTATAAATATAAGGACTTAAACGTGAAGCTAAAGAAAATTGTAGAAGAAACCTTCGATGATCTTTCCAAGGACTATGATTTAATGGTATTAGAGGGCTCAGGAAGCTGTGCGGAAATTAACCTTAGAGAAACCGATATAGCTAATATGTCTATGGCAGAGGCTGCAGATGCCGATGTAATTTTAGTTTCGGATATTGATAGAGGTGGAGTTTTTGCATCAGTTGCTGGAACTATTATGCTTTTAACAGAAGAAGAAAGAAAAAGAATTAAAGGTGTTATCATAAATAAATTTAGAGGCAATAAAGATTATTTTGAAGATGCTATGAAGCAATTAGAAGATATAATTAAGGTGCCAGTTTTAGGAGTACTGCCATATTTTAAGCTGGATATTGAAGACGAGGACAGTGTTACAGATAAGATAAATAATAAATCAGATGCGACAGGGCTAGATGTAGCGGTAATTAGACTTCCTCATATGTCTAATTTTACTGATTTCAATGCTTTAGATGTAATGCAAAATGTATCGATTAGATATGTTTCAGAGGTGGACGAACTTAAAGATCCTGATATGATTATAATTCCAGGAACTAAAAATACAATCTATGACCTAAAGGCAATAAAAAGTGTTGGGCTATTTAATAAAATACTAGAACTTCATAATAAAGGCACTATTATATTTGGAATCTGCGGTGGATATCAGATTCTTGGAGAATCTGTGGATGATTTATATGGAGTTGAAGGCGAGATAACTATAGAGAGAGGCCTTGGACTTTTAAATATAAAAACTATATTTAATGAAGAAAAGAACACTTGCCAAACTACAGGTTCTATAGAATGTAATAATGAGATAATTAAGGCATGTAATGGCATGAAAGTTACAGGCTATGAAATTCACAATGGAGTTACAGAAATTTTAGAAGGTGCTAAAAGCTTTATAAAAAATAATGAAGGTGAAGCATTAGGTGTCTGTAATGAAGCAGGGAATGTTTTTGGAACTTATCTTCATGGAGTATTTGATGAAGGTGACTTTGCTCAAAGCTTTATAAATGCAGTAAGAAAACATAAGGGTCAAGCTATTGTAGAAAGCGAAGTACTAGACTATAGAAAATATAAAATGTCTCAGTATGATGAACTGGCAAAGCTATTTGAAGAGAATATAGATATAAGTAAAATATATAATTTATAATGATTTTGTAGAAATACTAATCTTAATTGTGTAGTAGGACTGTTGACATATATAATATGTTAACAGTCTTTTATAATTTCAAAAAGTATTAGATAACCCATAATAAAAACAGTGTTTTTTTCAATAACCTAAAAATAACCTATTTTAAATTTTAAATAGGTTATTTTTGAAGGAATCTAATGTAATAATATTAAATTAATTGAATATAAATCCAATGTACTGTGCGTGATTTTTTATTGGTAAAGCTAAGGGATATTAGGAAATGTACCTATATTACTTAAGATCATAAGAAAAAATTAGAATGAAAAGTTATAGAGATGGGGGACGAGGATCGAATGGATTATATAGTAGTATTACAAAGGCTTATAGTGGGTGTTATCGTAGGTGGAATTGTAGGATATGAAAGAGAGTTTAAAAATAGTCCAGCAGGATTTAGAACTCATATGCTTGTATGTTTAGGGGCTACAATTATTTCAATAATAACAGAATATGATATATACAAAATGATGAAAATAGCTGAAAATCCTATGTATTCAGGTTTTATAAAGGTTGATATAGCAAGGCTAGGAGCACAGGTTATAAGTGGAGTTGGGTTTTTAGGCGCTGGTACAATTTTAAGAGATGAAGGTTCTATAAGAGGATTAACTACAGCAGCAACTTTATGGAGCGTGGCATGTCTTGGACTAGCTGTTGGGAGAGGACATTTTGCATTAGGATTAACAGGAGCCTGTATGGTGTTTATAATTTTAAGCCTCTTTAAGAAGGCAGATAGAGCTATACAGAAGGAGGGTAAATTGAGAAGAAAATTTAGACATAAAGATAAGAATGAAGAGGTGATTACTGTAGTTAATGAAGATACTACAGCGGAATATGAAAGAGAGACCTTAAGTGGTGAATAATCACTTAAGGTCTCTTTTCGCCGTATTAGTCATCATACCCAATTAATTTATAGTTAAAAAGTATATCAACTCCATAAAAACTTCATAATAATATTATTATGAAGATTTATGGAGTTGATATGATGAAAAAGATAGTTTTGATAAGACATGGACAAAGCTTATGGAATTTAGAAAATAGATTTACAGGTTGGACAGATGTAGACTTATCAGAGAATGGACTAAATGAGGCCAGAGAAGCTGGAAAAGTTCTTAAAGAACATGGTTTTACCTTTGATATAGCATATACATCTGTGCTTAAAAGGTCTATAAGAACGCTGTGGATAGTACTTCATGAGATGGATCTTATGTGGATACCTGTTCATAAGTGCTGGAAGCTTAATGAGAGACATTATGGTGCTCTACAGGGGTTAAATAAAGAAGAAACTGAAAAAAATATGGTGAAAATCAAGTTCATTTATGGAGAAGGTCTGTAGATATTGCACCACCATCTTTAACAGAAGATGACCCTAGGTATGCAGGGAATGAAATAAAATATAGTAGTTTAAATAAAGAAAAAATACCTCTTACAGAAAGTTTAGCAGATACAGAAAAGAGAGTATTAGAGGAGTGGAGTGATAAAATTGTACCTAATTTAAGAGAGGATAAAAAAATTATAATATCTGCCCACGGAAATACTCTAAGAGCTTTAGTAAAATACCTAGATAATATGACTAGTGATGGTATAGCTAATTTAAATATACCTACAGGAACACCTCTTATATATGAATTTGAGGAAGACTTAAGACCTATAAGACATTATTATTTATCCTTAGATGGTGAAATTCCTAAGGAGCACATCGGAAAATATATATAAATTTTTGTGAAAACACTACTTTTAATTAGGTAGTGTTTTAATGTTTAGAGGTATTTTAAAAAAATTTGAAGTTAAATTTAAAGATGGTGAAACAGTTATATCTAATATGGAGCTATCCTTCAATAAAGAAGGAAAGTTGGTTGGAGAAATAAAAGAACAGGATTAGATTAAAAAGTGGTTAATGAAAAATGTAACGTATTAGTTATTTTTCATCAACTACTTTTTATATTATTTATGAATAGGAAATATAACCATGTTAACAATAAGAATATATGAAACTTCGCTTCAGATTCATTGGGTGGAGTATGTTAAAAAAGAGGGGATTAGTGGTGGATAGATTTACGTGGAAACAAATTTTAAATAAAAATCGTATTAGGGATTATAAAGGCTCAAGAAAAAATTTGGATGGTAGAGATGAGTTTGAAAATGATTATGATAGAATTCTATTCAGTGCGTCATTTAGACGTCTTCAAGATAAGGCACAGGTATTTCCATTAGAAAAATTAGATTTTGTGAGAACAAGGCTTACTCATTCATTAGAAGTATCATCCATTGGAAAGTCTCTTGGGAAAAGTATAGGCCATAGGCTTATTAAAAAGACCGAGAACTCAGAAGATAAATTGACCATTGAAATGATAGAGGATATGAGCAATATTTTAGAATGTGCGGGCCTTATACATGATCTAGGCAACCCACCTTTCGGACATTTTGGAGAAGTGGCAATTAGAGAGTGGTTTGATGATAAGTTGTGTAAGAATAATGATGATTCATATACTTTTAAATATGATAAATATGAGTTTATATTAGATAAACAAGAAGCGTTGGATTTGTTGAATTTTGAAGGGAATGCACAGGGACTGAGAATTTTAACAAAGCTTCATTTTGTAATAGATAGATATGGTATGAATTTAACAACAGGAGTATTAAGCTCAATTATTAAATATCCTATTTCATCGCTAGAACTTACGGAAAGTGGACTTAATAAAATTGGCTATTATAAATCAGAAGGTAAGGTTTTTAATGAAATAGCAGAAAATACTAATATTTGGAGTAGTAGAAATCCCTTAGTGTATATTTTAGAATCTGCTGACGATATAGCATATCTGTTAGGTGACTTAGAGGATGCTTTTAATAAAAAGATAATATCTCACGATGTATTTAAAAAAAGATATGAAGCTTTTATAAAAGAAGAGGGATATGAGGAGAAAACACTAGAAGAAAGTTTGTCATATTATTTATCTAAAAACTTTGATATAGCTAAAGAAGAGTACGGATATGAAGATCCAGGAGAATATGCATTAAAGTCCTTTATAATAAAATTAAATAGTTATTTAAAGGAGTCTGTGATAGAAGAGTTTCTTTTCTCTTATCACCATATTATGGAGGGTACATATGCAGGAGATTTAATTGGCAATTCAAAGGCTAATAATATTTCTTTATTTTTAAGAAATATATCTAAAGAATATGTTTATACAAATGAAAAAATAGTTGCAAATGAAATAGTTGGTTACAATATTATCCATAGTCTATTAGATATATTCATACCAGCTTCTTTAAATAAACAAGGAAAACCTTATAAAGGGTATGATGGGAAGCTGTATTCGTTAATATCTAAAAATTATAGGTTTATTTGTGAAAATAATATAGAACAGCAGGAATGCAGTAAGGAATATTCACAGTTATTATTAGTAACTGATTTTATTTGCGGTATGACAGATTCATATGCAGCACAGCTTTATCAAGGGATAAAGGGGATGAAGGTATAAGTTAAATAGAATAAAAAGTTACTTAAACAATTAAATAGTAAGGGGCTTTCGCAAAATGCATAAATGCCCTACAAAAATGAATAATAGCTT
>DALZNT010000052.1:0-23425 GCA_032005505.1 Clostridium sp.
CGAAAACTTTTTCATTAATACCAATTTTTCCTGTATCATGAGTATCGCCAACGATCTTTAATTCAATAATCTCTGACATTTCTAATTCTAACTTTTTACCAACTTTAACAGCATACATTGATACACGCTCTGTATGTTCTTTAGTTTCTTGACTTTTAGTTCCAAGACCTGTTTTTAGCGTGTTTAAAATAGAGCTCTTAATACTTTTATCCTGTAAAAGCTTCTGTCTATAAACCTTATCTTCAGCTTCCTTTAAAACCTTAAACATTGGTTTATCTATACTCTGTCTTAAAGCTGCCCCCATAGCTATACTAATTTTAAACATACTGCTATCATATTCATTACATCTATAAAAAATATTTTTTATTAAGTCTTCACAATATTTTTGATTAGTGTTAGGAATTAGTATAACAAATTCATCTCCACCAATTCTAAATATCTCTCCTTTTCCATTGCAGGCTTCACTCATTATATTAGCTACTGATTTTAATAATTTGTCACCTTCTTGATGCCCCAAGGTATCATTAACAATCTTAAGCCCATTGGTATCTCCCATAATTAATCCTAAGGGAAGATACTCCTCTTTACAAAGCTCCTCAATACGTTCTTCGAATTTAGTTCTATTTCTAACCCCTGTTAATATATCCGTATAACTTAAATACTTAAGTCTTTCCTCTGCTTCTCTCTGTTTAGTAACATCCATTGCTCTTCCAACTATTCCTAGTACATTACCCATACTATCTATGAGTGGCATCTTTACAACTTCTCTATATTCCTTAGATCCATCCTCATGATTAAAAATAGCTTCGTTATATATAGTTTCTTTACCATTTATTATTTTTTTGTCATCTTCTTTAAATTTCTGTGACAGCTTTTTATTGGGATTTATTTCAGCATCACTTTTACCATATATGTTATCAATACCTTTTTTCTTATAGAACTCCCTACATTCTCTATTTGCATATATATATTTACTTTCCTTATCTTTATAAAAAATTACCCCAGGCAATAAATCTATTATCTGCTTGGTAAGGTTTTTCTGCATTTCAATTTCCATATCTTTTTCATGTAGCTTTCCCTGTTCAGAAATTATTCCTATTATTCCTGCTATAGCTATTAACTCACCTTTATCATTAATAAGTGGTATTATAGAGCATTGTTTATATATATTATCGATATACATTTCTCTAATTTCTACTTTTCTAGTTTCTATTACTTTTTTACAGTAAATATTATATTTTTCACAAATATAAGGCTCAAAAATTTCTTCATTTTTATGACCTATGAAATCTTCTCTTCTTTTATTATCACTAACCTCTACATATCTATTATTTACATATACAAAGTTTAAGTCTAAATCCTTTATCCACACTGGGAGTGGTATACAATCTAAAAGTAATTTAAATATCTCATTCACTTGTTTATTCCCTTCTTCCTCGGTCATTAATCTCCATAATTAAAAAGCATCCCCCTGAGATGCTATCATTTTGCTAATTTAATCTTTTTTTACATTATTTTCTCATAAATTATATCAAAAAATCATTAAACAAATCAACTTTATTTATTATTATCTAGTGAGCATATAGTTCCATCCAGCACCTCTCGTAATTTGAATCCATACACATAATATTTTCTGCATCGCCATTCACTCGAATATTTGCTGTTCTTACTTTTCTATTAAGTTCACTAAATTTCTCAGGAATAGCCTTATCTAACTCCATAAAACCACCTATCTTATATATTTGTTAAATTTAATAATTAAATACACCTAACATCTAAAATTTACCTATTGAAGCTCTAAGATAATAAAATATTTATAGGTGTTTTTGCATTTGCTTAGTCTTAATTTTCAGTATATAATATATTAAATACTTACTTGGAGGTTGACTATGAGAAGAATAATTATTGATACCGATACTGGCGCAGATGATGCAGTTGCACTAATAATGGCCTTAAAATCAAAGGATGTGAAAATTGAAGCTATAACTACTGTAGCTGGTAACGTACCCCTTGATTTAGCCACTAAAAATGCCTTAATGTGCATAGAGATAGCTAACGCTCAAACTCCACCTCTTTATGTTGGAGCTGCAAAGCCCCTATTTCGCAATTTAGTTAACTCTTTTGGGGTTCATGGAAATGATGGTATGGGTGATTGTGATTTAGTTCATCCAACACTAAAACCTGAAAATGGACATGCCGTAGATGCTTTATTATCGATTATAGAAAATAATCCTGATGAAATTGAGATTGTAACTATAGGCCCTGTTACAAACATAGCTCTTGCAATTCTTAAAGCTCCAGAAACTATGAAAAAAGTTAAACATATATACTCTATGGGCACATCAGGTTTTGGACCTGGAAATACAACACCTGTAGCTGAATTTAACGTTTATGTAGATGCTGAAGCCTATAATATCATGCTTAAAGCTGAAATTCCTATGACTATCATTGGATTTGATGTTTGCATGGGCGATGCAGCTTTAAATAAAAGCGAATTAGAATTCTTAGCTAATAGTGGTAAAAGTGAAGCAGAATTCATATATAAATGCACAAATTGCCTTCTAAAATATAACCTAAAGCTAACTGGTGAGCACATTGTAGACCTAGCAGATGCAGTTGCCATGGGTGTTGTATTATGGGGTAATGACATCGTAACTGAAAGCAAGCTATGCTACTGCTATACTTGCACACAGGAAGAAGCAGCATACGGACAAGTAATCCTTCACGATGGAAGTGATTACTGCATAGAGGATACCTTCTGGAAATACACTCCAAATGCCTCAGTTTGTAAAACTTTAAATAATAAGCTTTATAAAAAGAGACTAATAGAGTTAATTACAATATAAATAAAAATAGGCAGCTGATGAAAAAATCATCAATTGCCTATTTTTTATACTTATAGGTATTGTCAAATAAATTTCATAAACCATAAAATTAACTCCTTAATTATAATTTATAAACTTTAAATTATAAATTCATATTGCCCCACCATATCCCTTGTAGTAATATGGTAATATATACATTTAAAGGTGGCTTATTTATTAATAATCGGGTTAGAAATTTAGTTTTTGGTGCATTATGTACTGCAGTCGGTGTATTCCTTCCTTCGATTTTTCATATGTTTGGATGGTCAGGAGCCGTATTTCTACCTATGCATATCCCTGTGCTAATTTGTGGTTTTCTCTGTGGCTTTCCATATGGAGGGCTGTGTAGAATATTAGTTCCTTTTTTATCTTCCATAATAACAGGAATGCCTCCACTATTTCCAGTTGATACTGCTATGATGTTAGAACTATGTACCTACGGAATTTTAACTGGTCTTTTATATGAAAAGATGAATCTTTTTAATTCTAATAATCCTTATTGCCTTACAAAAATCTGGATATATGGAAGATAAAAAACTTATAGTTAAGCATTGGAGAAATTTTTAATGGCAAAAGTTTATATTTTATGTGGTAAGGTTGCTAGTGGCAAAACTACCTATGCAAATCAAATAAAAAACATATCTAAATCTGTGATATTATCCCATGATGAATTAATGCTTAAGCTTTTTGACGGATGTCTTGGTCCAAAGCATGATGACACAGTAAATAGAATATCTAACTACTTTTACACCATGGCTAAGGAGCTTATATCACTTGATATAAATGTTATTTTTGACTTCGGATATTGGACAAAATCTGAAAGAACTAAAACTAGAGATTATTTTCAAGCGGAAGATATCTGCGTAGAAATTCACTATCTAAAAACAGATGATGTAAAGCGTTTAAAATGGCTCAAAAAACGTAATGATTCTTTAATTAATGCTACTTCTCGTGTTTATATCATTAATGATGAATTACGCCAACGTCTTGATTCCAAATTTGAAGAGCCTACTAATGATGAAGTTGATAAAATTATTGAAATTTAATCCTATGACGATAAAATAAATAGGAGGAATAAATGATGTTTAAAAGAAATTTTAAAGATACTAACTTAGAAATATCCTTGCTTGGCCTTGGTTGTATGAGATTACCTCTTGTAGATGGTAGCACTACTGCTATTGACTATGAAAAAGCTCAAGAGATTGTTGACTATGCTTATGCTAATGGAATAAATTACTACGATACGGCTTATCCATATCATGGTGGAGAATCAGAAAAATTCATCGGACAAGCTCTAAAGAAATATCCGCGTGAATCCTTTAATCTAGTAACTAAACTTCCAGTTTGGCTTATTAATGAAGAATCTGATTTGGAAAAGTACTTCAATGAGCAGCTTGATAACTGTCAAACAGACTACTTTGATTTTTATCTTTGCCACGCTATCGATGCAGCTGGATTTAAAACTATAAAACAATTTAATATTTTTGAGTTTCTTTCAAAGAAAAAATATGAAGGTAAAATTCGCCATGTAGGGTTTTCATTCCATGATATCCCAGAAGTTCTTGAAGAAATTGCCTCCGCTTACCCTTGGGACTTTGCACAAATTCAGCTCAATTACTTAGATTGGGAATTATATAAATCAAAAGAGCAATACGAGATTCTTGTTGAAAAAGAAATTCCATGTATCATTATGGAACCAGTTCGTGGCGGCACTCTTGCAAGTCCTTGTGAAAAATCTAATGAAATCTTCAAGACTGCTCGTCCAAATATGAGTGTAGCTTCATGGGCAATTCGTTATGCTGCTACCCTTCCAAATGTATTAACAGTACTAAGTGGAATGTCCAACATGGATCAAATTAAAGATAATATAGCAACTATGACAAACTTCGAACCTTTAGCAAATGAAGATTATATCGTTATTAACGATGCCCTTGAAGCCTATAAGAAAAATAACACAGTACCTTGTACTGGTTGTCGCTACTGTATGGATTGTCCTATTGGCGTAGATATTCCTGAAGTCTTCAAAATTTATAATAATTATGCTATAAGCAAATATGAATCTGAATTTAAAAAACAATACTTAGCTCTTCCTGAATCAGCAAGAGCTGATAAATGTATTAGCTGTGGGGCTTGTATGTCTCAATGTCCTCAATCTCTAGATGTGCCTAAAAAAATGAAAATGATAGCTGAATTAGCTTCATCAGTAATATCTTAATTAAATAAAAAAGTGCCATTTCTGGCACTTTTTTATATTTGCTATTCATTTAATGAAACTATTTTTCTTCCTCTTTTTCTCTTTGTTTCTTTCCAAAGCCTTTTTTAACCCTAGTTTTTAAAGTTTCATCCTCTTCTGCTGCACCTTCAAAAAACTTTCCAGCTATATAGGAAATAATAGAAAATAAAATTATAGTTTTATCTGAAATCATAATTCCAGATATATTACTCTCAACTGCTGAAATTAATACTATATCAAAGCCTACAAAGAAGAAAAAGCTTATAAAATTGCTAATAAATCGATTAAATCCTCCTAATTCTTTTACTAACATCACAAAAGCCTCTATAAACGACTCCAAGAAAAAAGCTATAATTGTATAAATCACAAAAAATAGTATCACATCTCCGATTGATGTATATTTAAACCCTAAAATGTTTAAAAGTCCTGCTCCAATGAAAAAAGATGAGGCACATAAAAACAATAGGGCTAAGGCTAGTCCAACAACCATCCCTAAAATTCCAAGAATTTTATTCTTTTCCTTCATTTATATCTCCATTCTAATGTTTTGTTATAATCACATATTAAAAATATATCATACTACCTGTAAATATACAAATTATATGTTTCCCATAACCTTGTCCTTAACCACAGCAAAAAATTCCCTAACATAGTTATTTAACTTTGTGAAATATCCTGGTTTAGCTGGGCATCCAGACACATTAGTCAATCCTTGCTTTTCTGCGATTCTAGTAGCTCTCATTATATGAAAATCACTAGTTACCAGTACAATGTTAGCATCCTTATTATCTATAAATTCTTTACTAAACTTTATATTCTCAACTGTACTTGTAGACTTATCCTCCATAATAATCTGCTCTGGCGAAATACCTCCCATAAGCAGATACTCCTTTATAACCTGAGCCTCAGAAACCTCTTCCCCTGGACCCATTCCACCTGAAGCAATAACTTGTGTGTCAGGATTCTCCTTTAAATATTCAATGGTAGCATTTATTCTATTTTTCAAGGTTTGTGAAGGTATTGTTCCATTAACTCCTGCACCAAGGACTATAATATATTCTGCATCCTTCTTAGGACTTTTGTTAGCTGCATAAATAATCTTTCCTTCGACGAAACCAAAGAAACACGCACCTATAAGAAATAAAATCCCAAAGGTCATACAGACTGTTTTACTAATTACTACATTTCTTTTTATCATTCTTTGAATTAATAAACTTATAGACATGGATACTCCACCAAGAATAAGCCAGAAGACTGCAAATGCAGCTCCTAATCCTGAAGTTGCGATAAGTATTATAAAATATATGACTGCAAAAATTGCTAAAACTCCAAATATAAAACTTAAAATACCCACTTACTTCACCCCTTTATTATAAATATTATCCTTATTATATCTTAAATTCCTCATATTTCAATAACTAATATTTCAAATAAAAGCTTTAATATACATTTTAATTATACATATTAAATCTAAAAAAAGAATTACAAAATAATTAAAAATATAAAAAGCACCTTATCATAAAGTAATTATTCTACTCATGATAAGATGCCTAGGTTATTTTTTCTTGTTAGTATCCTTTTTTTGCTTTCCCTTGTTATCACACTTAGTATTCTTCTTAGAGCTGCCAGATTTGCTAGAGTTCTTAGTTTTTGCCATTTAGAAATGCCTCCTATTCTCTTTTATCATAGTACAATATATTAAAGTTTATAAAAAAATATACTCTTAATATTGCCATTTGTAAAATTTTATTAATAATTAAACTTTTTCCCTTTTAAGGTAGTATTATATGTGAAAGGGGTGAAAATATGAATACAAGCACCCAAGGTATCGGGGACTATGCTAGTGCAGACCAAGTTATGACTATTCTTAACACTATTTACTTCTATGATGAATGGCAGGATAAATTTGATGCCGAAAAAACCAAGGCTGATGAATTCCACCTTAAAAATGGAGAAACAATTACCAGCGATTTTATGAATATGGCTAATATAAGTAAGTCCTTTTCCAAAGGAAAAAACTATATTTCTTCAAGCCTTGCCTTTAAAAATCAATGCTCAATGGTTTTTATTCTTCCTGATGAAGGCGTATCCCCTCACGATATTATTAATGATACTGACACTCTTCAAGAAGCAATTAACTACTTAGGAACTCCAAATGAAAACTTTGGTAACGTAACATTCAAAATTCCTAAGTTTAATTTTTCTAATAACTTAGACCTTAAAGACTCTCTAAAAGCCCTTGGAATTGAAGAAGTATTTGATGATTCTGAAGCTGACTTCTCCCCACTTACAGAAAACAGTGATTTATCCGTATCTACGGTTAAGCAATCTGCTTCTATTTCTATAGATGAAATTGGCTGTGAAGCTTCTGCCTTCACTCAGATTGACCTTTGGGGTTCAGGCCTTGTTACTGAAAAAGCAGATATGATTTTAAATAGACCTTTTATCTTTGCAATTACTGACTATAATGGAACTCCACTATTTATTGGGGTTATAAATAATCCTCAGCTCTAAAAAACTATACCCATTGATTAACCTTTATTTCTCTATAATAATTATGAAAAGAACTCCCATAACTAAATGAACAGCCCCCCGTCAAGTAGACAGGGGGCTGTTCAAAACTAAATAGGAGTTCTTTTTATTTTTTTATACTGTGTTACCTGAAACTAAAGCCTCTCCTTACTCTTACTCCTTACAAAGTGCAACATTTACGGCTGTTCTAGCTAATATTATTGTTGGATTTATTGTATTTTCCTCAAGATTAAACACTTCAAATGCAATGGGTAATTCTGTACACCCTAATACTAAGCATTCAGCGCCTTGTTCTAATAATTTTTCTATAACACCTTTAAATCTTATTGTATCTATATTATAGTTTGCTGCTTTAATTCCATTATATATTATGTTCATAACCTCTTTTTGATTTCTTTCATCAGGGTGCATCTCTTCTATTCCATATTCGCTAAAAGTTTTAGTATAAACTTCAGACTTTATAACTCCATCTGTAGTCAATAGCCCCACCTTTTTTAATCCTATTCTTCTAATTTCTTTTGCTGTTTCATCAATCATATTAATAAAAGGAACTTTTATAAACGGGGTGATTCTATCGTAATAAAAGTGAGCTGTATTGCAAGGCATAATTAATAAATCTGCTCTCATATTCTCTAAAGTTATAGCAGATCGAATTAATTCCTGAGTAGGGTCCTTACCCATACCTAGTATATTTGATGTTCTATCTGCAATATTCGTATTACTGTCGATAACTACATGCAAATGCTCATTATCCGAATTAGCTGGAGTTAACTCTATAATTTTTTTATAAAGGTCCACAGTTGCCATAGGTCCCATGCCACCAATTATTCCTATAGTTTTTTTCATTGAAACCCCTTCTTTTTTATACGTTATATTTATATATAGTAGTTAGAAAAAATCTTTATTCCTAATTATTTCTGCACTTCTAAAACTCATCTTAAATATAGAAAAAACCCCTACAACTAGGAGTTCTTTCATCATATATTTTATATAATATCTAAGTCAAAGCAACTTTTGCGAAAATATATTGTCTAGAGATAACTTACTTACTCTTGCCCTAATTTCCTCTGCATCTAGAGTGTATAAACCTCTTTCCTTCATCCTGTTAAAGAATTCAGCTCCTGCAAAGGTATATCGATTTCTTCTCCCTTCTACAGTTTCAACCTTTTCATTAGCATATGCAATTATATCACCGGTAGCCAAATTTCTTGGAAGAGTTAGTAGCGGAATCCCTAACTGATTTCTCACGGCATTGTGTCCAGCGAGGAACCCTGTAGTCATAGCTTCTGTATGACCTACAAAAAGTCCACTTTTCTCTCCAGCGCAGAAAAGATTATCAACACCAATGACCTTCATTTGATTGCTTCTTGGTGCAACTGATAGGTATCTTATAGAATTCCCTTTACCACCAGCATATGGATCTATAAATTTAGCATCTTCTAAGCCTTCAATTTTACGTAACTTATCCAATGGATAGTAAGAAGTCATAAGCTTGGCATGCCCAGTATCTAAAAGTACTATATTTTCAGCAAACTCTTTTAAAGCATATTGTTGACAAACCTTTTGTTTTAATTTATCTGTATTGATATCTTCAGGTGGTACCTTTAAAACTACTACTCCTGTTTCATCCAACTGTTTTACTATATCTTCTGAAAGACTATCTTTTTCTAACTTACAAGAGCCACTAAATGCCCCAAATACATCTTCCTGTCTTTCACCTTTAATATCCTCTATTCCACATCTATAGCTAATACTAATTCTTGGACCAAATGCTGGACATCTAAGTACGCACATTGAACAACCATTGCCGTATCTAAGACAATTCCCCATAGGTCCAGTAGACCCTGTAGTTTCTACAAATGTGTCGGCTTCAATATATTCACCATCATATAAGTAAATGCCCTTAAGCTTTGTACCTTCCGTAGATACATCAACAACTCTACTTACCATTCTAAGCTTAATTCCCATTCCTAATACATACTTTCTAACTGCTGGCTCTATTCTATTAACATTGTATAGCGACGCATGTTCATGTCCCGGAAAATCAATATTTTTATGCAAAGTATTAGCATCAGTTATATTTAATAAGTCTCCAGCTCCTAATGCTATTAGCTCTTCTGAAGCAGTATATCTTCCATTGTTTCTCATAATTCCGCCTACATTTCCAAGTCCTAATAACAAATCAGTTTTTTCTATTATTTCAACTTCTGCACCTGCTTTTCTAGCGGCTATTGCTGCTGCGCAACCTGACCAACCTCCACCAATTATTACTACCTTCATAATAACCTTCTCCCTTCAAAGATATATTTAGGTTTAGTCTGCATTTTGCAAAGTCTCCTAAGCCTTTCATCATCATTCATAATGGTGCAGCAACCACAGACCCCTTCTCCACAGCACATTTTCTCATTATTAGAACATGAAAAATCTATGTCCTTATCATGAGCCTCGACAATTTTCATTATCTGATTACTAACTACATCAGCACTATCACAATGAACAAGTCCAATATCTTCTCTTACTAATATCCCCTCCAAAATTTTCCTACAATTGCCATCAAGGATACCACCAAAAACTAAAGTATTAGTTTTTATAACCTCATATACATATTTTCCTAGTGCTTCTTCTATAAATACAGTTTCCAATGCACCTTCATCTAAAATTACAGTTATTTTATTCCCATTGTTATAAAGCTTCTCCATCACAGGTACCATAGGCGCCTGCCCAATACCTCTGCATACTAAAAGACAATGTTTATCCTTAATTTTAAGTAAAGTATCGATACCTAAAATTCCATTCCAGAATGGTCCCTTTACAAGAATGTAATCTCCCTCATTTAATGATTTTAAAATTTTAGTTTTAAGACCCTTTAGCTCAATAGCCAAAGTAATTATATCCTTATCCGTATCACTATCCATTACACAAATTGGTGTATCAAAGGTCTGTTCACAATTTTCCTTTCTAATAAACACAAAGGATCCTGGCCCTACTAAATCACTAGCAAGTTTTTTAGTTACCTTTACTTTTAGTATTAAAAGCTTGTCATTTACTATTTCCTTATACGTTATTAAAAATCTTTGATGACGCCTTCCTGATTTTGCTTTAAAATTATTTTGAACAAACTCCTGATAAATACATACCCCATTCCAATTTACACAGTCACAAAAATCCTTACCATCTAGATGAGTACAAAGAATACAATTACCTGACTCTGCTAAATGACATGGACAATATTCACTTCCACAATCTATACATCTATATGGCTCATAGCCCATCCCTTTACCTCCAAAATCACTATAATATAGACTATTTCAGAGAAATATATTTGTTACTACTTATTCATGTAGATATAAATTTTTTTAGTAACACAAATTATTGTATTTGATCTTTTCAAAATAAAATAAGAGAACCCTCATAATGAGAGCTCTCTACATCATCTTTTATCTTTAATCAAAAATAGTTCTGATTTTTTCCCACATAGAAAGCTTTTCAACGTCCTTAGTAGGATGAAGATCTAAGGTATATTTTGAATTCAAGCCATTTATCACAATTATACTTCCAATGGTATCTCTAGTTCTTATAGGCGTTTTAATTTCATATTGTGGTAGTCTTATTTCAATCTTTAACTCCTCATCATTTTTAACTGGCATTATTAAATCTTTCTCAGTAACAACCTCTATTAGCTCTTCCTTACCCTTAACCTTCACTGTCCCTATAACTTCTTCTGCCTTAATAATAGATCTATACTCAAAGTTTTCCTTTACATATTCATAGATTCTTTGACTCTCTTTCCATCTTGGAGTGCAATTAAGGGTAACTACAATTATCTCATTCTTTCCTTCTTCATCCAACTTAAATGAGCTAACTAAACACTTTCCAGCCTGACCTGTATATCCTGTCTTAACTCCTGTACAGTTTGGTTCTTGATACAATAGTTTATTAATATTATTAAGCTGTCTTGAGAATTCAATTCCCTCTTCATCTTTTATAAGCTTTGTTGAGACAATCTTATCAAACTCATCAATTTCCTTTGCTTTCTTCGTAGCAATAGCAAGATCATATGCAGATGAATAATGGGATATACTATCGAGCCCATGTGGAGATTCAAAGTGGCTATCTACAAGCCCTATAGATACAGCAAATTCATTCATAACCTTGCAGAATTCTGGTATAGATCCACTGATACCTTCTGCAATAGCTATTGCACAATCATTTCCTGACTTTAACATAAGTCCGTACAAAAGTTCTCTTATGGTTACCATCTCTCCTGCCTTATAGCCTACTTTTGACCCTCTTATTCCAGCTGCATTCTTTGAAATTTCTACTTCTCTATCAATATCACCATATTGTAAAGCTACTAGAGCAGTAATTATTTTGGTCGTACTTGCCATCGGAATTACCTTATGAGCATTTTGATCAAATAAAATAGTTCCTGTAGCCTCATCAATAGCAATAGCAGATACTGCATCCACTCTAATCGGCGCTCCATAAGCTTGTTTCGAAGTAATTAATGAAGCCATTAATGAAAAAATTAGTAAAAAACACACTGTCCTTCTTTTCATAGTTACTCCTCCAGTTGAGATTTTATTTATAATATAAGTTTTAAGTGAATATATGAACCATAGTTGGGTAGAATCTGAATATACTACTATGGAGGTTAATTATTGTAATGAAATATGTTTTATGGGGTTCAGTTATTTTTGCACTGATATTATTATTTCCGATTCCATTAAAAATAACTCTTATCTATGATAAGGGAATTTTTACCCTAAAAATATTCAACAAAACTATAATTCCTTCAAAAGGTAAAAAATCAAAGAAACAAAAGAAAGATGAGCCTCAAGATTACGTCGAAACCCCAAGTGGTGAAGAAATTTCAAAGTTTAAACTACAAGATGGAAAAGATATAGTTAAATTCTTAATAGATACTAAAGTGAAGTTTTCTTTGAGAACTAAAATTAATATAGAGTATTCCATAGAGGATGCAGCTTTAAATGCTGTTGCTTATGGACTTTTGTATCAAGTAATTACTTCGATTTATTCACTCTTAAAGTGTTTCCTTAAAGTTAAAAACTTTAAGCCTAATATTGAAATGAAGTACAATGAAAATTACTTTAAATTTTCTAGTACTAGTATAATTTTTGTAAATATTGCAAAGATTATATATATTATTGGATTTATTTATTATCAATATTTGAGAAAAAGAGAGCCATCAACCTATGAAACTTCAATTTAAAGGAGGAATTCTTAATGGATAGTCATCCAATAGAAAATTTGATGAAATCAACAATGGAAAATATAAAAAATATGATAGATGTAGATACTGTAATTGGAAATCCTGTTACATCCGCAGATGGAACTACAATCATTCCAATTTCTAAGGTATCCTTTGGATTTGCATCTGGAGGTACTGAATTTAGAGATACAGTTACAAATTCAACAGATAGACACCCCTTTGGTGGAGGTTCTGGAGCTGGTATTTCTTTAAAACCACTAGGTTTTTTAGTAGTAAATGGTCCAACTATAAGATTCCTATCTGTAACAGAAAACAATCCCTATGACAGGCTTTTAGATGCCATACCACAAGCTGTGGATATGATAAAAGGGTTTCTTCATAAAAATGATGAGGATATCCATGCTGATGAAAGCCATATGCCAAGTGATTGTGATTAATTCGTCTCCTCAAATTAAATATATATATTAAAATGGATTGTGATCAAAAGCTTGCCTTTGTCACAATCCATTTAACTTATACTTATAATAATTCTTTTAAATCCTTTAGAATTACAATTTTACCACGAGCTATTTTTATATAGCCTTCATTCTCTAAAACTTTTAGCTTCCTGCTTATAGTTTCTCTCGTAGAATCAATTTCAAAGGCTAATTCACTATGTTTTGCGTAAACAATATTACTCCCCTTATCAATCAGTAATTGCACAAGCCTTCTTTCAAGGGGTTCATGTATTATCATTTCTTTACTACTTAATACTTTGCTAAATTTTAAAAACATGTCCTTATACATAACTTGCAAAAATTCTACATCCTTCAATAAAATATTTTTAGTAGTGTCCATATTTACAATAAACACCTCTGCATCTGTCAGTGCTCTTGCCACAATATTTAATGGTTCACACTTCATAATGCAACTTAAAGCCTCATGACAAAAGTCTCCATTTTTAATGTCATAAAGATTAGTTTCATCTCCATTTAAATTTATCTTTTGAATTTTTACAATACCACCAATAACAAATATAGTTCCTGAGCATTCTATCCCTAAAGAAGATAAATATTGTCCTGCCTCTAAAGTTTTAAACACCCCATTATTTAATATTATGCCGTTATGTTTTATATCTATATAATTTAATACCGGATATGACCTAAATAATTTATTTTCATTTACTAAAATCTTTTCACTTCTCATATCTACACTCCATAATTTTTCTTATAACTATTATACTCGATAACCTAACTTATATGTGACTATATCACACAAGTAACTTAACCTTTATTGTAATATTATCATAGGCCTTATACAAAATAAAAGTAAGAGAGGAACTATGATATGGAAACAACTAAAATTAAAGTTCAATTAAAACACAGACCAAAAGCTCATATAGATACTAATCTCTGCGTTGCTTGTGATGTCTGCGCAAGAAACTGCCCTGTAAAAGCAATTGTTATGAATAATGGAATTAATGCAGAAGTTAACTATGATAAATGTGTAGGCTGCTCCAAATGCTCAAATCTTTGCCCTGCATCAATAATTGAAATGAAATAATTAACGATTTATATTTATTTAGGAGGACTCAATGAAAAAACAAAAAAAAATTTGGAATGAATATTTATGGCTGGCATCTTCAGCATACTTAATCTTAGGGTTATTTAATATCCTCTTTGCATGGCTAGGACTTATCTGTTTCCTAGTTCCACTAATAATATCTACATTCGGTGGTGGAAAAGCTTATTGCAACTCATATTGTGGTAGAGGTCAGTTACTTTCTCTTCTAGGCAGCAAATTTAAGCTTTCAAGAAATAAGCCAATGCCTCGATGGATGGTATCTAAATACTTCAGATACGGATTCTTAATCTTCTTTTTAACTATGTTTATAAATATGCTATTTAATACCTTCTTAGTTTTCCAAGGTACAAATTCTCTAAAAGAAGTGCTAACTATACTATGGACTTTTAAACTTCCATGGAACTTTAATGACTTAACATCAATAACTCCGTGGATTGCTCAATTTGCCTTTGGTTTTTATAGTGTAATGTTGACTTCAACTATCCTTGGAATTATAACTATGGCTCTATTTAAGCCAAATTCGTGGTGTGTTTACTGCCCAATGTCAACTATGACCCAAGGAATTTCTATTATTAAAAGCAAAATCACTAATTAATTAAAAATTATAATGCCAACTCCTTCTGGGGTTCTTCATATACTCTAAAATAATTAATCACCTATATTCAAAATATAACATTTTATATATAAAAAAGTGGATTTTAAAATCCACTTTTTTTATCTTTCCAAAATTCCTTTGAGATTTCATCTTAATTCTCAACTCTTAATTATACATTGCAACTTTAATTTTAAATCTCATCTGTTCCTTCTTGTTGAACCATATCTTCTTCATTTTCCTCTTCTTCCTCTTCCATAAATATATCCAATGAAGGAAGTTCTCCTAAGGATGTAAAATCAAAGTGCTTTAAGAACTCATCTGTAGTTCCATAAAGGTTCGGTCTTCCTATTACATTCTTTTTACCACATTCCTTTATAAGCCCCTTTTCAACAAGGGTGTATATGGCTCTATCACTCTTTACTCCTCTTATTTCTTCAATCTCTAACCTGGTTATAGGCTGTTTGTAGGCTATTATTGAAAGAGTTTCTAAAGATGCTCTTGAAAGTGATTGCCTTACATTAGTTTTTAAGAGCATTTGAACATGATCACTATTTATTGGCTTTGTTCCAAATTGATATGCTTTATTTATACAAATTACTTTTATTCCTCTAGATTCATCCTTTTCATATACTTTTTCTAAAACCTTCATAATGTCTGTAGCAAAGTCTACAGAGCACTCCAAAATTGAAGCTATAGTTTCTATTGGCAGTGGATCTCCAGTTACATATAAAAGAGATTCTATTATTGAGAAATATCTCTCATATTTTGCATCATCCATAAGATAATTAAGCTGATGGTCAAGTCCCTCAATTATATTTCCAACCTTAGTTTTCTTACTTAAATCTATTCCATCTCCCAATATGTCCTTTGAAGTAATATCATTACTCATCTACACTCACTCCTTCTAGATAGATTTCACTAAAGTTTCCATGCTGAACGACTCTTACATCCCTCAGCTTTATTAACTCTAGAAGAGCTAGGAATGTTACTATTACTTCTGTCTTATTTTTACTCTCTGCAATAATATTAGCAAAGGTCGTATTCCTATTTACCGCTAAAACTTCCTTTAGGTGCTCCATCTTATCTTCTATCTTAAATACTTCAACTTTTATTCTTTCCTCCATATTTATGGAGTCATTCATCTTGCTTTTATAAATTTCAATAAGTTCCATATACATCTTATATAAATCCATCATTGTTATATCCTTAAGTAAATCACCAGCATCCTGTGGCTTTTTTTCTCTTGTATCCTCAATGATTTCCGGTCTTTTAGTAAAAGTAACTCCCGTACTAAGCTGTCTTGTTCCTAAGAATTCCGCAGCCCCTTTAAACTTCTTATATTGAAGCAACTTGTCTATAAGTTCTTGGGCGTCATCTACTTCCTCTACTTCAGGTTCCTTCTTCTTAGGCAGCAATACCTTTGATTTTAACTCTATAAGAGTTGTCGCCATAACAATGAATTCTGAAGCTATATCTAAATCTAATTCTTTCATTTCACTTAAATAACTTATATATTGATTGGTAATATCTAAAATACTTATATGGTAAATATCCATCTGATTTTTCTTAATTAAATGAAGTAAAAGGTCAAAGGGTCCCTCAAAATTAGAGGTTTTAATAGTTAATGCCATATCTTACCTTCCTTCCAAAAAAGTCTTCACTGAAATTATACTTCAAAAACCCTTGATAGCACAAGGATATAAAAAAAATCATCCTCAAAGAGGATGACTTTTTTATACCAGCTATTATTTTACATGGGGTTGTATTTATGGCTGATAAGCTTAGATTGTGATAATTAATAATCTTAGCAACTATAGTGTCTGCCATATTACAATATTTATACTTATTATTATGAAACTCCTTCTCAGAAACAGTCGAAGGAGTAAGTTCGATTATCCAAATATAAAATTTGGAATCTCACTTATGAAACTCCTTCTCAAAAACAGTCGAAGGAGTAAGTTCGATTGCCCAAATATAAAATTTGGAATCTCACTTAAATTGAATTATCGAATATTTTATTAAATATACCCTTTAAATTATTTAAGAATTGAGATTGCTTAACTTCTCTATCACTATATAAATCTACTTCGCCAACTAATTCTTCTCCATTATATACTTCACACTTACCTACTATATCTCCTGCATTTATTTTCTTTAAATCAGGGTTTATAGTAACTTGTTGTGTCAGTTGATTTTCTGTTCCTTTTTCAATAGTAACTTTTAAATCATCACAAGCTTTAGCAATATAGTATGAATCTCCTTTTTTATTTAATGGTATTTGTTCTACATCTACATCCTTATCTACAATTGATTTACATTGGTACTTTGAAAATCCAAAGTCCATTAGCTTACTAACGTCTGCGTTTCTTTGTTTATATGTTGGAGCCCCCATAATTACTCCTAACATTCTCACTCCGTCCCTATTAGCTGTAGCTGAAATACAATACATAGCCTCTTGAGTAAATCCAGTTTTTAATCCATCACAGCCCTTGTAAAATCTAACTAACTTATTGTGATTTACCAATTCTATAGGACTTTGTCTGCCTTCAGATATAGTTTCCATATAAATTGATGAATATTTTAGTATAGTTGGATGTTTTAAAAGTGCCAAAGACATCTTAGCTATATCACTTGCTGTGCTCATATGACCTGGTGCTGAAAGTCCTGTACAGTTCTCAAAGTGAGTATTAGTCATACCTAACTCTGCTGCCTTTTCATTCATTTTAACAACAAAAGCTTCTTCACTACCCTCTAAGAACTCTGCCATAGCAACTGCAGCATCATTTCCTGATGCAATAGCTATTCCCTTTAAAATCTCTTCTACAGTCCTGACCTCGCCTGTGTCTAGTATCATGCTACTTCCACCCATAGACTTAACCTTTTCACTACAAACAATCTTGTCATTGAGGGTTACTCTCCCAGAATCCAAAGCTTCCATAGCAAGAAGCATCGTCATAATTTTGGTAACCGAAGCTGGTGCAAACTTTTCATCTGGATTTTTTTCATAAATAACTTTTCCTGAAGTAGGTTCTATAAGTAGTGCTGATTTTGCTTGTGGTTCAAATCCAACTACATTGTTTGCAGGCTCATTTTTTATTTGGTCATCCATTGCAATAGCACCAGGAACTATAATCATTTGTGCTGAAAGTATAATGGATAATATTAATGTTAAAATACACTTTCTACTTTTCATAATTAACCTCCAAAATAATTATTATGAGGTTATTTTTACCTAAGTCCAAAAAATTATCCCTAAAATAAAAAGAACTCCCTAAGGAGTTCTTAATAGTATATAATCTGAGAAATCCCCTAAGGAATCCCCTCCAAAATTATGAATTATACATTCTCAATTTTAAATTAACTAATTACTTCATGTATTAATGGAATATCATTTTCATAACCTTCTACTATTTCGTAGTTAGAAAGAATTCCAACTTTAGCTTTTTCAATAAGCTCTTCCTTATTGCTATGGATGTATGCTATCACTTCTCCATCTTCAACCCTGTCTCCACGCTTCTTAGTTAAAACTATACCTACAGCTAAATCTATAACACTTTCCTTAGTTGCTCTTCCTGCTCCTAATTCCATTGCTACTATTCCAAGATTTTCAGCATGAATTTTCTTAACTACTCCTGCATTATCTGAAACTACTGGTACAACATATTTAGCCTTAGGGAATATGTCAGTATTATCTATACACTCTATATCTCCACCTTGAGCTGCAACAAACTCTTTAAGTTTTTCTATTGCTGCTCCAGAAGCTATAGTTTCTCTCAGCATTTTTTCTGCTTCTTCAACAGTTTCTGCTTTTCCTGCTAGAACTACCATACGGCTTCCTAATGCTAATGAAAGCTCTAAAAGGTCAGTTGGTCCATGTCCTTTTAAAGTGTTTATAGCTTCTACAACTTCAAGAACATTTCCTATTGCAAACCCTAATGGTTGATCCATATCAGAAATTACTGCCATAGTTTTACGTCCAATATGGTTACCTATAGCTACCATCTCTCTAGCTAATTCTTCTGCTGACTCTGTAGTCTTCATGAATGCTCCATCACCAACCTTAACGTCAAGAACGATGGCATCAGCACCTGAAGCTATTTTCTTACTCATTATACTTGAAGCAATAAGAGATACGTTATCTACCGTAGCAGTAACATCTCTTAGAGCATAAAGTTTTTTATCTGCTGGAGCTAAGTCTCCTGTTTGACCACCAACTGCTATCTTTAAAGTATTTACGTTATTCATAAACTTTTCTGTAGGCATTTCTACTGAAAATCCTTTAAAAGATTCTAATTTATCTATAGTTCCACCAGTATGTCCAAGACCTCTTCCTGACATTTTAGCTACTGGAATTCCTAGAGCTGCTACCATTGGAGTTAATACTAAAGTTGTAGTATCTCCAACTCCGCCAGTACTATGCTTATCAACCTTAATGCCTTTTATAGCGCTTAAGTCTAACATATCTCCAGAGTGAACCATTGCCATAGTAAGATCTGATGTTTCTCTCTTATTCATTTTTTGAAAATATATAGCCATAAGTAATGAAGATACTTGATAATCCGGTATACTTCCGTTAGTGTAGTTTTCTATAAAAAAGTTTATTTCCTCAGTAGAAAGCTCTCCACCATTTCTCTTTTTTAATATCAAATCGTACATTCTCATAAAATTATCCCACCTTGTGTATTTTGTATTTAAAGTAAACCACAGTAGCCATATATAGCTACTGTGATTAAAATATATTTATTCATTCTCACTTAAATATTTTTTATTAGACCTTTAACTAAATCTACAAACTTAGCTTTTGCCATAGTTGAAGTCTCTATAACTTCTTCATGGTTTAATGGTTGGTCTAGAATTCCTGCTGCCATATTTGTAATACATGAAATACCGATGATTCTCATTCCACAGTGATTTGCTGCAATAACTTCTGGAACTGTAGACATACCAACGGCATCCGCTCCTATTACTCTTGCCATTCTAATCTCAGCTGGAGTTTCATAAGTTGGGCCAGAGAACATCATGTAAACACCCTCTTTTAACTCTATGTTAAGTTCAGCTCCAACCTTTTTAGCAATCTTTAAGTATTCTCTATCATATGCAGTAGACATATCTGGGAATCTTGGTCCTATTTCATCTTCGTTGTGTCCTATTAACGGATTTGCTCCACTAAAGTTAATGTGATCAGTTATCATCATTAAATCTCCTGGCACAAAGCTTGTATTTACTCCACCACAAGCATTAGTTACTAATAAAGACTTAACTCCTAGGTACTTCATAATGTGTATTGGAAGTGCTATTAAGCTCATTTTATGACCTTCATAAAAGTGGAATCTTCCTTGCATCATTATAACATTTTTACCTTCAAGAGTTCCGCATACAAATTGTCCAGCGTGACCCTGTACTGTAGAAACTGGCATATTAGGTATTTCTTCATATTTAACTATTATTTTATCTTCAATTCTATCAGCCATATCACCAAGACCTGAACCTAATATAGCTCCGATTTCTGGCTCAAATCCATTTAGTTTTCCTTTTATAAAGTCTACACTTTCTCTGATTAATTTTAAATCCATTAAAATTCTCCTTCTCACCTTGTTTTTAAATATCTACTTCAAGTAGATATTTAATTCTAAAGTATTTTTTGTACATTTTCAATTATTACTTAATTTTTTATTTAATAATTAATTCCTTAAAACTCTCTCCTACTAACTCATTTTTCACATCTAGTAAATCAAGAACAGTTTTACCTATATCGCAGAAACCATTTCTAGTTCCTAAATTTACATTCTCCTTAAGGTTCTTTCCATATACAAGAACAGGAACATATTCTCTAGTGTGATCTGTACCTTTAGTAGTTGGATCACATCCATGGTCTGCAGTTATGATTAAAACATCATTTTCTCCAAGAGCATCTTTAAGTTCTTGTAATCTGTCATCGAACTCTTCAAGAGCCGCTGCATAACCCTCTACATCATTTCTATGACCAAATTTCATATCAAAATCTACTAGGTTAGTAAATATAAAACCTTTATCATGAGATTTCATCATGGCTAAAGTCTTATCTACGCCATCCATATTATTCTTTATTGAAACTGATTCTGTAACTCCCTTACCAGTAAAGATATCCTTAATCTTTCCAACTGCCATTACTGGAAGTCCAGCTTCTTCTACATACTCAAGAACTGTTTTATTAAAAGGCTCTAAAGCATAATCATGCCTGTTAGAAGTTCTTGCAAATTCACCTTTTTTCATACCCTTGAAAGGTCTTGCAATTACTCTTCCAACCATTCTATCATCAACAAGCATTTCTCTTGCGATCTCACACATTTTATATAATTCATCTAGTGGTATTATATCCTCATTAGCTGCTATCTGGAATACACTGTCTGCTGATGTATATATTATTGGATAACCTGTTGCAACATGTTCCTCACCTAACTCTTCTATGATTTCTGTACCTGAAGCAACTACATTCCCTAAAGTTTTCCTTCCTATTTTCTCTTCAAACTCATCCATTATTTCCTTAGGGAATCCTTCTGGATAAGTTTTCAAAGGTTGTTCTAAAATAACTCCAGCCATTTCCCAATGTCCTGTTATAGTGTCCTTTCCATTGGAAAGTTCACTGCATCTACCATATATTCCTTCTGGATTCTCACACTTGATAAGGTTTTCTACTCCATCAATATTTCCAAGTCCTAAGGATTCAAGAATTGGAATTGAGAAACCTGGAACGTTTCTTGCAATATTTCCAAGAGTATTGCTTCCTTCATCACCATAAAGTTTTGCATCTGGAAGCTCTCCAATACCTACACTGTCTAGTACGACTAAAACTACTTTTCTATCCATGATATACTTCCTTTCTTTTTCCACACTTTAATATACTATATATTTTACCACAATTAATAATTATATATAATATACTTAAGCCATTATTATATATTAACACAATTAATGAATACTGTTTATAATAATATTTCTAAATTATATCAAATGAAGTAAACCAACTAAAGCCAATAAAATAATTTTTTATGAACTAATATATACTAATATTAGTTATATTTATTTTAAATGAAAAAGAACTCCTATAGGAGTTCTAACATCAATTCATTATTCACCATTCCCAATTCATTAAAATAACTCTCTACCTTACCTAAGAAAGAGCCTAAAAGTCCTCATATAGTTATAAACAATCTGAAGCCCTCTATCAACTTCCCCTCCAACTAAAATGCTATTTTTATGAAACTCAGGATTACTGTAATAATTATTTAATAAGTACTCAATAATTCCGGGAAATACTTCACCTAAAATTATTAGAATTAAAAAGCATTCTAGGTATGTTATTATAAATGTTTTAATATCCTCTTTCATGTACTATGCCCCTACACCTCTTAGTACCACTCTAATCAAAGCTGGAGTTAAGAAAGTTTCAACTAGAAATCCTATAGTCATTACTCCTGTTGTTAGTAAAAATATCATAGAATAATTTCTCACATTTTCCTGTGAATTAGGTATATATTTCTTGCTAAATTTCTCCTTTGCCCCAACAATAGAATATTGAAGAGCTATAACTGACAAAAATATAATACATGGTATATATATAATATTTTGAGGTAGTACTCCAAGAATAGCTAAAAGTATTCCTTTTTGTTTAAGGCCATATATAAAAAAGCTAAAAGTAAAACCTAGAGAAAATCCCTTATAAACATTTATCAATAAAATTATAGGGGCCCCTACTATAGTAAGCCCTAAAATCCACAAACCAATAATTATCGGCAGGTTATTCTTTAGTGCGCTCAAAAAAATATTTCTAGTTGCCATGGTCTCCCCACTAGAAGATCCACTTATAGATGTTATATAGGTAATTAAAGAGTTTCTATCCATATCTTGCATGTACTTAACGCAGTATAAACCCACTATCATTCCTGTAGCAATAAAAAGTATGGTAATTAAATATAGCCAAAGATTATCGTAAAAGTGCTTATTTACTCCACTTAGAACACCTTTAAACTTCATACATATTCCCCCTTCGTAAATCACTGAATTAGTAAATATGTATGACTTGTCCATCTTTAATATACCAAAAATATTTTTATAAATATGCTAAAGCTGCTATAGTCTTCCCATCTATTATTTCCCCTTTTTTAATCATATCCTTAACTTCTTCTAATTTATAAGTTTTTAAATTTATAAACTCATCCTCATCCATATTAGTTTCGCCCTTATAAAGATCAGTTGCTTTATAAATATATATTATTTCATCGGTAAAACCCGGTGCTGTAACTAGTTTCCCTAAATACTCAAAGCAGTTAGCTTTATATCCAGTTTCTTCTTCTAATTCTCTAATACCGCAAGCCTTCGGTTCTTCACCTTTATCTATCTTTCCAGCAGGTATCTCTAATATAACT
>DALZNT010000053.1:0-23247 GCA_032005505.1 Clostridium sp.
TGATTTAAAAAAATATATTCTTTCTTCAGTATTATTAGGAGTATGTGTATTTACTATTAGGATGTTACCTATAAATTATGGAGTTCATACTATATTAAATATAATTATGCTTACAATTATTGTTGCTAATGTAATTAAAATAGATATTATTAAGTCCATAAAATCTTCTATTATGGCAGCTATATTGTTATTCATATGTGAAGGGATAAATATAATGATATTACGTATTATCGTGGAAGATAAACTAGAAGCAATAATTACGAATCCAGTTACTAAAACGATATATACATTACCTTCACCTTTAGGGTTGATCGTAGTTGCAGGTATTTACTACAATATTTTAAAGAAGAGGAATAAATTAAATCATGTATAGTATTGAGAAAATTTCCAATAAGGTCTCAAATAAGATTGCAATTGAACTAAATTTAGATAATAATAAACGTGCTGTAATAAACTATGGTATTTTTGCTTTTAGCCAAATGTTATTATCGATAGTATTGGTTGGATTATTTGGATTTATATTTGACGTATTTATTGAAGCTATTATAATTTTTATTACAATAAGTGTTTTAAGGCAAAAGGCTGGAGGAGTTCATGCTAGTTCACCAGGTATATGTACATTTGTAGGAACAGTTTTAAGTGTTGGAATGGGACTAGCTATGAAAAATATTGATATAAATATAAGAGTGGTTATTGCAATTGGGTGTGTAATTTTCGTATGGTCTTATTATACGACATATAAATTAGCACCTGTAGATAGCATTGCAAAACCAATTAAAAAATTGGAAAAACGAAAAAGGTTAAAGAAAAGCTCTATGCTAATTCTAACTGTCTACTTAGTAATTGTAATAGTAAATATTATTGGTTACTATGCTACACAAAATGCAAATCTATTGGTATACTCAGGATGCATTTATATAGGTTTGTTGTGGCAGATATTTTCACTAACCAAAAGTGGACATGTAGTCTTAGGTAAATTAGATACTTTTTTTAAATAATTTTTTAATAAAGGAGGAGAGAAATATGAAAAAGAAATTATTAATGACTGTTGCTTCACTTGCAACTATTATTGCTTCAATGGTAGCAACATCTGCATGTTGGGCATGCTTCTATCAACCAGAAGAACCACAATGTTTAAGAGAAGAATAATTTTTATAATGGAACCGGTATTTTCCGGTTCCATTATAACTATGAGGGATGAAAATGAATAAAGTTGAAAAAAACAAAGAAAAGCAAATAACTGAAATAGTATCAGTAGTTAAATTATCATCATTATTATTTGTAGGTATAATAATATGCAAATATGTATTTACAGATCAGGGGTTAGTAACAGATACTGCATTGGCTTATTATACAATTATGTCTATTGTTTTACCTATATTTGTGTTAGTTTTAATATATTTTATGTGGACTTTTTCATCTGAAGGGAAACTGAAAAGTAAATATGGTAATATAATAAATAATATTGAAACAGTAGGTTTTATATTAATTTTTACTATAGTTATATATGTGTGTGGTAGCTATGAAAGTGAGTATAAATTTTTATATTTATTTATTATTATTACTACAACAATTCAATCAGGGATGAAGAAGGGGTTAACTGTTTCATTTGTTTCATCAGCAATTATTTTGGCTATGGATCTTATAATGATACCTGATGTTGCAGTTAATATTTATTTTGAAAATGATTTAATTTTAGCAGGGATTTTTGTCTTGACTGCATGGCCATTAGGATTTTATGTTAAAATTGAAAGTGAACATATAAAGCATTTAGAGAATCAAGTGAATATTGATGGACTTACAGAGGTATATAATCATAGATATTTCCATGATGAATTAAGAAAGAAGATAATAAAGGGAAAAATGGATAATAAACCTGTGTCCATGATTTTTATTGATATAGATAATTTTAAACATTATAACGATCTTTATGGTCATCAAAAGGGAGATATAATCCTTAGAGAAATGTCGACTGTTATAAGAGACAATGTTCGAGAAGATGATGTAGTTGCAAGGTATGGTGGTGAGGAATTTGCTATAATTTTACCTCGCACTAGTGAAGAAGAGGCTATAAATATTGCTGAAAAATTGAGAGCTAAAATAGAAGTTACATATTTTGAAGGAGAGGAAAATCAGCCCAACGGGAAAATAACAGCATCCTTTGGAATATCGGTATTTCCTGACAAAGCTAAGGATGATGTGGAACTAATTAAAAGTGCAGATGATGCGTTATATAGAGCTAAATTCTTTAATAAGAATAGAGTTGAAGCATATACTTCAATTTTAGATGAAATTAAAAAGAATGTAAGTGACGAAAAGGATATTGAGTTAGTTGCATCTATAAAAACTTTAATTAGTGTAATTAATGCTAAGGATAGATATACCTACGGTCATGTAGAAAGGGTTGTTATATATTCTAGACTTTTAGGTGATAAGCTTAAGCTTTCAGAGAAAGATAAGAATACTTTAATATATGGAGCTTATATGCATGATATTGGTAAAATCAACATTTCCAAGGAAATACTTGTGAAGAAGATGAAGCTTACCAATGATGAGTGGGAAGAATTAAAGCAACATCCAGCTAGTGGAGTAGAAATTATAAGACCTGTAGAGTGTTTAAATGCTATAATTCCGTTGATTGAAAGTCATCATGAAAGATTTGATGGAAATGGTTATCCTAATAATCTTAAGGGTGAAGAGATACCTTATTTGGCAAGGGTTCTTATGGTAGTAGATAGCTTTGATGCTATGACTTCAAATAGGCCTTATAATATAAGAAAGACCTATGAAGAAGGCATAGAAGAGTTAGTAAGATGTAGTGGGAGTCAATTTGATCCGGAAATTGCACGTGCTTTTATTGAAGTTATTAATAGTAATACAGGACAACTTTGCCTTGGAAAAATTGACAAAGGCTGAGAAGCAGAGGTAGAAAGTGTAGTTATATAAAAATAATACATAATTATTAGAGGACTTCTTTAGGGGAGTTCTTTTGATTTAGATTTTAGTTTAAAATATGTGGTAGAAAAGACAAAGTAAGTAGGGGTTATATTGAAACTTTAAGCAATATGATAGCTGCAAATAAGTTTTATTTGACATATGACTTTAAAAAATGGATAAACCACTTATTGGAACTGAACATTACTCCTGTGATGTATGATATTTAAAGACATTAAAAAAATAAGCTTTCAATAAGATAAATTGATTATGTGTACAGTAAAATGTCAATCCTATAGTTATATGAGGTTAGAGGGAAGTCATAACAAATAAACTAAGGAAGGACATAACTATGGATAAAAGTATTGATGAATTTCAAGAAAGTTTAACAGGCAGTAAAGTAGTAAATATGACAGAATCTATAGTAAATGAGATTATGAGGCTATTAACAAAGGAAGAGGTAAATGGTTTCTTGACCCCAAAAGAAAAAAAGAAGTATTTTCATTACCTAAATATGCTTAGTGAAGTTTATAAAGATAAGAGAAAAAATTAGATATTAAAATTAACAATGTTAATGCAGGACTTCTTCGGGAGTTCTTTTTTATTACGAAATATATTAGAAAAAGATTTCTTTATGTAAAAAAATTATATAATGGTAAATGTATGAAGTTTTAAGTGATATCGAGGTAATATTTAGAACTATAGATAAAGCTATAACAAGTTATATTAATACAGATATAGAAAATGGAATAGAGTATAGCTATAGTATTATAGCTTATAGTAATGGAGGCGTTATAGTGGCTTCAGAAGAAGTAACAGTTACTCCAAATATAGTTATTGTTGAGGTCACTTTTAAAGTAAGATAAGATTAAAGAAGAAAAGTATAAAAATATAATAAGAATACTATATTTTAATGCAGGAGTGAAGTAGAATTATGGAAAATATAAGAGTGTTAGTCAATGGTGTGAAAATTCCAAGTATAGGTCTTGGAACATATAAAAGTGGAGATGTAAAGATAACTATTGAGGCGGTAAAGTTAGCCATAGAAACTGGATATAGACTTATTGATACAGCATCATTTTATGAAAATGAAGAAGGTGTTGGAAAAGGTATAATTGAAAGCGGAGTTCCAAGGGAAGATATTTTTATAACAACAAAGTTATGGCAGAATGAGCAAGGGTATGAAAATACATATAAAGCTTTTGAGAATTCTATTAAAAGATTAGGCGTAAATTACTTAGATTTATATTTAATTCACTGGCCAACGGAGATTAGTAGTGAGACTTGGAGAGCAATGGAGGAGCTTTATGAAGCAGGGAAAATAAAAGCCATAGGTGTTTGTAACTTTAAAAAGCATCATTTAGAAGAACTTATGAAAACTGCAAGAATAAAGCCTATGGTTAATCAAATTCAGTTTCATCCAGAACTTATTGAAGAGGAATTAGTTCAGTATTGTAAGGAACAAGAAATCCAAGTAATATCATGGGGACCACTTATGAGAGGGAAAATTTTTAGTATCTCATTATTGAAGGAATTAGCTGATAAATATAATAAAACAATACCTCAATTAACATTGAGATGGAATTTGGAAAAAGGATTAATTCCTATTCCTAAATCTAGTAAGATAGAGAGAATTAAGGAAAATTTTAAGGCGTTTGATTTCAAGTTATCTAAGGAAGATATTGATAGGATAGATGGGTTAAATATTAATGAGAGATTTAGTAATCCTCCATCTGACAGTACATTTTTTGATTAGGACATAATTGTTGAAATTTTGATGGAAATCTCAGTATATGTACTAAAAAGTTATAAAGACTTGAATATAATAAGGATATAGTATAGAATACTTTAGGTATATAATGTGATTTTTATCAGGAAAATTATGGGGGAGATTGAGTGAAATTTTTTAAATTTTTATTGAGCAGAATGGTCATAGTAGGAATTATTTTGGTAATTCAAGTAGCGTGGTTTGTGACTGTTTTGGTTAAATTTAGTAATTATTCTATGTATATTTCAAGTGCGTGTACAATATTAAGTGGTTTGGCTGTGATTTGGATTATAAATAAACCAGATAATCCAGCTTATAAGATAGCATGGATTATTCCAATCTTAGTAATGCCAATACTTGGAGGGCTATTATATTTAGCTTTTGGTACTAAAAAGCCTTCTAAGAAGATGAGACAAAAATTAGAAGTTGTATATGGTGAAACAAGGCATTTGTTAAAGCAGGATGAAGAAGTTATGAATGAACTTAAAAATGAGGATGAGCATGTAGCTGGTCAAGCTCATTATATTGCTAACTCTGCAGGGTTTCCGATTCACAAAAATACAACAGTACAGTATCATAAAATAGGGGAAGAAAGCTATGATGTTCTTATTAAGGAGCTAAAAAAGGCTAAACACTTTATATTTATGGAATATTTTATTATTGAAGAAGGTATTATGTGGAATAGTATTCTAGAAGTTTTAGAGGAAAAGGCTAAAGCTGGATTAGACGTTAGACTAATGTATGACGATGTAGGTTGCCTAACCTTACTGCCTTATGGGTACGGTAATCAGTTAGAAGCAAAGGGAATTAAATGTATCGCTTTTAATCCTTTTACACCGATATTCTCTGTAGCTATGAATAATCGTGACCATCGTAAAATTACAGTAATTGATGGGCATACAGCCTTTAGCGGGGGAATAAATTTAGCAGATGAGTATATTAATGAAAAGATGAGGTTTGGTCACTGGAAGGATACAGGAATCATGGTAAAGGGCGAAGGGGTATGGAACTTCACACTTATGTTCTTACAGATGTGGAACGCCTATAGAAAAACTGATTCTGCTTATGAGGTATATAGACCTCATGTTAATAGTGAAAAAGAATTTGTATCAGATGGATATATTCAGCCTTATGGCGATTCGCCATTAGATGGTGAGGTTGTTGGGGAAAGTGTGTATATGAATATCCTTAATAGTGCTAAGAGGTATGTATATATATTTACACCTTACCTAATTATTGATAATGAGATGATTACAGCACTATGTCTGGCAGCTAAAAGAGGAGTTGACGTAAGAATTGTAACTCCTGGAATACCAGATAAAAAGACTGTATTTAGATTAACGCAATCTTATTATAGCCAGCTGATTAAAGCAGGGGTGAAGATTTATGAGTATACTCCAGGTTTTATTCATGCAAAGAGCTTCGTATGTGATGATGAGATTGCTACAGTTGGAACAATTAATATGGATTATCGTAGTCTATATCTACATTTTGAATGTGGAGTCTTCATGTATAAAACTTCTGCGATAAAAGATATAAAAGCAGATTCAATAGATACTATAGCTAAGAGCAAAGAGATAACTATTGAAGATTGTAATCGTGGGTTATTTATTGGACTAGGACAAGCAATTTTAAGAGGTTTTGCACCTTTAATGTAGTTAAAATGTAAAACACCAATATCTTTGAAAATATATTTTCTAAGATATTGGTGTTTTTTTATTTTTATTTAAGATGCTTTAGCAGAGCAAAGCTTACAGATGTTAAGAGTTTTACCCTCTGTAGTTTTTTTAGACCATACAAGCTTAACTCTTGGTCGTCCACATACTGGACAAGTTCCTCTCCAACCTTCAACTTTTTTAATAACTTTTCCTCTTCTTTGTTTTCCCATTTTTTAATCCCCCTTCAAAAGATAGTTACATAAAAAAACTATATATGTATAATATTAGAACAAAATTTAGAAAAATTCAATATATTCTGTCAATTTTTAGAGAAAATTTATAACAAATAGAAGGTAAAAAATGGTATATAATAATATTAAAGATATCTTTGTTGGTATTTTAAATACATATGAGATTGAAGGGTGATAAGTGTGCTGTGTATTAAATGTGGAAGTAAACTTAAAGAGGGACAGGTTTGGTGTGTTCATTGTGGTTATGTAAATAATCTTACCATTGGATTTATATATGAAAATACCATAATGAGTGAAATAGGAGATAAGAAAATAACTGATTACAAAAAGTTGATAAAGAAAACAGCAGTGGATATAATGTCAATTATTATGATAGGAGTGGCTTTAGGAGGCGGTATATTTCTTTTGTTTGGAGATGAAGGGGTGAAGGCATCCATGGGACTAGCAAGTTATTCTTCTGATAAGGTTTATAAGGAGAAAGTAACTGGTCCGCTAAGAGGAGCTAAACTAGGTATGTCTAGAGAAGATATTATAAGATTGGAGAATGACTATATAGATTCAGTAAGGGAACTCAATAATGAAAATTATGTTACTTATACAGGTAGTATTTATGGAGACTATAAAGGAAGAACAACATATGAATTTACAGGTAATAGTCTTAAAGAAATTAGTGTAATATTTTATCCTAAAGATGATATAGTAACTATGTTTGATAACTTAAATAATACTTTCAATAATGAATTTGGACAATCACTAGGAAATACAGAGGATGAAGTTTCAAGTGAAGAAAGTTCGGAAGAAGAGGGGGAAGCTGTAGAGGCAACAGCTGAAGAAGTTAATGAAGTACAGTGGAAGAAAAAAGATATGATTATTAAATTGCAGAAGGATGATTATGTGAAACTTACAGTTAACTATGCAAAGTAAATATTTATGAATATAGATAAAATGGCTTGATCCTATTTGAGTTAACTTAGGATTAAGCCATTTATTATAGATATTTTAAGGAAGAACTACTTTTTTGCACTTAATTTAGATGAGCAGAGCTTACAAATGTTTATAACCTTACCATCTGCATTTTTTTTACTCCACACTAATTTTACACGTGGTCTTCCACATAAAGGACAAGTACCTCTCCAGCCAGGAATCTTTTTTATTATCTTACCTCGTCGTTGTTTACCCATATTTTATCGCCCCTTTCAGTAAATTATATTAGGTGTGAAAAAAGTTATGACTAAAATCTTCATTTATGTAGTATAATAATTATATGGATTTTCTTGACACATTGTTTTGAAAAAAGTATAATTGTTAGAAATTTAGATATAACTTACGTAAGTGGAGGACAATATAATGGAGATAGATGGCGTCATTATCCCTGAAGGATATAAAAGTCAGGGTACGTTGATAGAAACAGAGATACATATTAAAAAAATTAAAGATTTTTTTGAAAAAGAACTTTTTAAAGCACTAAATTTAACTAGGGTATCAGCACCTTTATTTGTAGATAAAAGTAGTGGATTAAATGATAATATGACAGGCTATGAAAGACCTATAGTATTTAGAGCTTCTGCCGCAGGAAAAGATGTAGAAATAATCCAATCCTTAGCTAAGTGGAGAATTATGAGTCTTCATAGATATGGTTTTTGTGAAGGACAAGGATTATATACTGATATGCACATCATAAAGAAAGATGATGTAATGAATAACCTTCATTCAATATATGTGGATCAATGGGGTTGGGAAAAGGTTATCAGTCAAGATGAAAGAAATGAAGCTTATCTTAAATCTATAGTTAGATCTATTTATGGAGTGTTTAGAATTACCGAATCCTTTGTAGATAGTGAAGTTACTAAGGCAGGTCGTAAATTGCCACAAGATATTTTCTTCATTACTGCTCAAGATCTTGCAGATAAATATCCCAATTTAGCACCAAGAGAAAGAGAAAATGAGATTTGTAGAGAATATGGAGCTGTTTTTATAATGAAAATTGGTGATGCTCTAAAATCAGGTGAAAAACATGATGGAAGAAGTCCAGATTATGATGATTGGAACCTAAATGGAGATATTCATTTCTGGTATCCATTACTTAATAAGTCTATGGAAATTTCATCTATGGGTATTAGAGTTAATGAGGAAGCTTTAGATAGACAGCTAAGAGTGGCTGGAGCTGAGGATAGAAGGGAATTGTATTTCCATAAAGCTCTGTTAGAAGGAAGGCTGCCATACACTATAGGTGGAGGGATAGGTCAATCAAGAGTTTGTATGTACTTCCTAAATAGAGCACATATAGGCGAGGTTCAAGCATCAGTGTGGAATGAAAGTATTATGAATGTTTGTAAGGAAAATGGGATAAATCTTTTATAATTGAGAGTATAAAACCTATGGTAGAGTTATATAAAAATTTTACAGTGGGTTTTCTATGTTTATTAAAGTCGTAATTTTTTTGCTAGAAAACAGGGGGAAGATAACGTGATAAGGGAATTGTTTAAAGATATATATCAGATAGAGGTTGTTTTACCACAGAATCCTTTAAGAGCTTTAAATGCCTATATAATCAAAGGGAAAGATAGGAATTTATTAATTGATACAGGGTTTAGAAAAAAAGAATCACTTGAAAGTCTAACTAGAAGTCTTGAGGAGTTAAAAGTGGATATGGATAATACAGATATATTTGTAACTCATCTACATGATGACCACATTGGACTTGTACCATTCCTTATAAATGATAATAATAAAGTATATATTCATCCAAAGGAGAAACAAGCTTTAAGAAGACTTAGGAGCATAGAAGGATTTAATCATGTAGTAAAGTTTAATGAGTCTATGGGATTTCCAAAAGGAAAAGTTGGCGAGGCGTTAGGTTCCTTAAGAGATAGTGATGAATCTATGAAAAATAATAGAGAGATTATATATACAGACATAGTTGAAGGCGATATTCTCGAGGTAGGAGATTATAAATTAAAATGTATTCTAACACCGGGCCATACACTTGCTCATTGTTGTTTATACGAGGAGAACCAAAAAATATTACTAGGTGGAGATTTGATTTTAGCTAAGATTACGCCTAATATTGCTTATAATAATGAAGATTGGTTGGACAATCCTCTGGATGAATATTTAAAGAGTCTTGATAGAATATCAAAGTTAAATGTTGATATTACCCTATCTTCGCATAGAGCATTGGTGAAAGATACTAATGGAAGGATAAGAGAATTAAAGGAACATACATATGATAGATTAGAAGAGTTGCTGAATGTATTAGATCATAGTGATATAATGTCTCCATATGATGTGGCTAGTAGAATGAAGTGGAGTATTAGGGCAAGGAATTGGGAAGAGTTCCCGTTAACTCAAAAGTTTTTTGCATTAGGGGAATGTATGGCTAACATTATTTATTTAGAAAAGAAAGGTTTTGTTGAGAGAAGTGTTATGGCAGGGAAACTATATTTTAAATTATCAAGTAAGGGAATGACAATACTTACTAATAACGCCTAAAAATATTGTACAAAGATTCATTTTATGTATTTAAAACTATTATTAAGTTAGTTTTAAAGGCGAATATTAAATGAATCTTTGTTTTTTTACCTATAATAATTTGAAGGACTAACAGAAAGAATGTAGAACTATAAACATATGGTAAAAAAATACATTTGAGCTTTCATCAAGGGGGATATTATGGGAAAGAAAAAGAAAAGGTCCGAGCAAAAAACAAAAGTATTAGATATCAGTATGGATATTAAAAATATAAAACCTGACGTTGAACTTAAAGAAATTTTTAGAGAGAGAAGTATAAATAATAAAATTATTCCTAGTGCATGTAATCTAAGAATGGTGTTATTACATTTAAGGGATAATAGTTGGAATATTTCAAAACTTAAAAAGTATGAAAGAGGCTGTTATAACTCTTATAAACTTGATGAAGTAATAAAGCTATTAAAGAATTATGATGAAGAGTATTGGCCAGAAATCCTAAGGCTTAATGTTCTTTCAATTTATGGAAATGATATTGGAGCTAATTGTGCTTCAGTATATTTAGTTGGTTATGTTGCAGAAAAAATGGGGCCTGGAGAAGAGATGGTTCAGGAGTATTGTAAATTATCTGGAATAACCGATAAAGAGCTTTCTATGAAGGCTATTTACAATACAGGTAAAGGTGATGGCGAGTATTTAGGCATATTAAATGAAAATGGAGCTATATCAGATTGGGATTTTTTTGAAAAGTGGGTAATGGGCTAGGTTTTATCAAGAAAAGGGAGCTTTTATCATTAGAGGCTTCTTTTTTATTGAGAAAAGTCACTGGACCAGTATGGCTTGAAATTTTAGGGAGCGTGGTACTGTAGAAATTCTCCTAAAGATAGTATGATTTATACAAGATGTAACAGAAGTTTAGGAGGAAGAAAATATGAATTCATTTATTAGTCCAGATAATATATGGGTATTATGGACAATTTTAATAGGAATTGCAGCTATAAGTATAGTGCTTGAACAAAAATATAAGTGGGCAGCAAAGATAACTGGGGCAATTATAGCACTCATTGGAGCAATAGTTTTAGCGAACCTAGGAATTATACCTACAGATAGCCCAGTTTACGATGCGGTTTGGAGTTATGTAGTTCCAGTGGCAATACCACTTTTACTATTAAAAGCGGATTTGAAGAAAATAAAAAAAGAAAGTGGAAAGATGTTTGGAGTATTCCATATTTCAGCATTTGGAACTATTGTGGGAACTTTTGTGTCAGCTTTTGTTTTCGCGTCAGTTATTCCGCATGTAGCAGAAATTGCTGGTATGATGACTGGAAGTTATATAGGGGGAGGAGTTAACTTTGTAGCGATGACTTCAAGTTTTTCAACTCCAGAAAATATAACTAATGCTACAATAGTAGCAGACAATCTTGTAATGGTAGTATACTTCTTTATTGTTATGTCTATTCCATCTATGAAGATGTTTAAAAAGTGGGGAATGGCTACAGAAGGACAAAGTAGAGGCGAAGGTAGCGTTAATTATTGGACAAAGAAAGAAATCTCATTAAAAGATATAGCGGTATCATTAGCAATAGCATTCGCTGTTGCATGTGCATCGAATTTACTTTCTACATATATTGGTTCAATTATACCAGACACATCAGCTCTTACTAAAATGTTAAAATCAGTATTGGGTAATATGTATTTAATAATGACTACATTAATGTTAGTAGTTGCAACGGTATTTTCAAAACAACTAGAGGATATAAATGGTGCGGAAGAAATAGGGACATTTTTAATTTATTTATTCTTTGTAGTTCTAGGTGTACCAGCATCTATATCTGAAATTTTTAAAAATGGTGTATTTATATTGCTATTCTGTGTATTGGCAGTAGTTATTCATCTTATAATTACCTTAGCAGTAGGCAAATTATTCAAATGTAAGCTAGATGAACTTCTTCTTGCATCTAATGCATGTATTGGGGGACCAACTACAGCTGTTGCTATGGCAATAGCAAAGGGATGGAATGGACTTATAGTTCCTGTAATGGTATCAGGAGTTTGGGGATATGTACTGGGAAATTATGCTGGAGTAATTGTGGGGAATGTTCTACAAGCCATGATTAAGCTACCAATATAATAGAGAATATTGAACCATTGAGATAGTCTTGCATGGAAGTTCTTTAAGTACATATAACTTTGGATAAATATGAAGATAAAAATAAAGATAAAGAGCTCTGAGGGTTGGGATTATAACCTTCAGAGCTCTTTATTATGTTGTGATAAATAAAAATAAGGAGTCATATAATTAAAGGGTAAGTGTATAGGGATAGGAGTTTAATTTTATATTTCTAAAGCTAAAGAATAGTCCTTTTTATCTTTGCGACACTCTAAAATCTCCATAATATCTGTCATGGTGAAAAACTGAAGATTAATATCGCTATTTGCTTTTAATATATTCATATATTCAAGAGCATTTGCATGTATGCTACCTGTAGTTACTATATAGCCAGTTTTTATATTGTTAGCTACCATGGCACCAACTAGTTTTTGACAGATAACCTTGCCTACTGTGAAGTCTACATCATTTTTAGTAATTAGCTTTCCACCATCGTGGGCTTCAACAATGTTATATCGCTTGCACTCAACATAAATTTTTTCATCTTCCATTGATGTAAGAATTAAATCTACACCACCATCGTCTATTGAGGGGGTAAGCTCTACATTTTTAAAGTGAGGATCTTCCTCGAAAAGCCATTTGCAAAAGCCCTCAAATTCGATTCCCGTCATGGTTTGAATACTTTCTTTTTTCACATTTATATTGAACTTCAACTTCTCGTCATTATAGTTTACAAACATCATAATAATAGGAGTTGCACTTTTAATCAAAAGAATTATAAGTATTAGTAAAATACATATTTCATATAGTTTCATAAAATCACCTCAACTTAATTATTGTCAGTTTATATAATTTTAAACCTAGATTTAAATAAATATAAAAGGAGGAAGAAAATATTTTCAGAAAGTATTGAATAAAGAAAAAACAAGTGATAATATAATATTAATGGTAACGATACCACTAAATTGAATATTTTACAAAAGAAATAGGATGTATAAATAAAGTAATAGAAATTTGGATCAGTGTAGGATGAAAATTTACATTTGTTTCTTTTTAAGTTTCGGAAACGATACCGGAAATTGATAAAACCTATGATGAGTATATTAGTTCTATGATTAATAGTACGAGAGTTAAGATATTTTGAGCTAAGATTTTCAAGGTTACTTATGCACAGACAAGCACCGTGCAAGCTCTAAGTTGATAAGTTATTGGCACTTTAATAAAGTAGGGTGTTAAAATAAATTACACAAAAAATAGGGGGGATTTCATGTTAAAGAAATCAAGTAAAATTACTGCTATACTACTATCAACAATAATGGCATGTTCATTATTTGTAGGATGTGGTTCAAAAGGTGACGATTCAGCTAAGGAACCAGAGAAGACTCCATCAGGAACTGAGACTCCAGCTGATAAGGAAAAGGTTACTTTAAAGGTATGGGGAGCTCAAGAAGATCAAAAATTATTAGGTGAGTTAGTAGAATCCTTTAAGGCTGCACACCCAGATAAAGAATATACTATTGATTTAGGTGTTGTTGGAGAGCCAGATGCTAAAACTAAGTATCTTGAAGACCCTGTAGCTGCAGCAGATGTATTCGCATTTGCAAATGACCAATTATATGACCTAGTTAATGCTGGTGGATTATATGAAGTTACAAGAAATAAAGATGCAATAATTTCTGCGAATATAGCTAGTGCTGTTGAATCAGCTACTAAGGACGATAAATTATATGCATATCCAATGACTGCTGATAACGGATATTTCTTATATTATGATAAGAGCGTTGTAAGCGAAGAAGATGCAAAATCTTTAGATGGTATCCTTGCTGCTGCCAATAAAGCAGGTAAGAAAATGTTCATGGATGTATCTAATGGTTGGTATGTTGCTTCATTCTTTTTAGGAGCTGGATGTACTTTAGGTATGGATGATGCTGAAAAGCAAACTTGTGATTTCAACAGTGCAACTGGAGTTAACGTTGGAGAAGCTATAAAAGCTTTCACAGCTGATGCTGCATTCTTAACTGGTGATGACGCAGTTTTAACTGGTGGATTTGGTGATAACATAGTTGCTGGTATTTCAGGTACTTGGACAGCAGATGCTATAAAAGAAAAATTAGGAGATAACTTTGCTGCTACTAAACTTCCTACTTTCACAGTAGATGGAAAACAAGTTCAAATGGGCAGCTTTGGTGGATATAAATTAGTTGGTGTTAACAGTCAAACTAAATCCCCAGTAGATGCTATGGAGCTTGCTGAGTGGTTAACAAACGAAGAGAGTCAAGCTTTAAGATTTGAACAGAGAGCTATGGGACCTTCAAACATTAAAGTTACAGAGAGTGATGCTGTAAAAGCTAATCTTCCTCTAGCAGCACTTGCATTACAAAGCCAATTTGCTACTTCTCAAAAAGAAGTTTTAGGTAGCTATTGGACTCCAGCTGAAGCATTTGGAACAGCAATGGAATCTAAAGACTATTCAAAAACTATTCAAGAGCAGTTAGATGCTATGGTAGAGCAAATTACTCAATAGTTATTACTTTTAAGTTCATTGACATAAGTATTTGATGTTTAAATAAGATATAAACTTAAAGAGATAAAATAATGTTATTAATAGAAAGACGGCTGGAAGTAGTTCTAGCTGTTTTTCTATAATATGGAACCTAGCCTATTTTAAGAAACTTTAAAAATATATTAAATAGTAATGGAGGTATTTATGGAAACGGAAAAAATACCGGTAAAGAATAGTGGTGTAAAAAACTTCTTCATTGGATTCGGACAGGTAATGAAGGGTATATATAAAGGATTTATAAACTTTTTTAAACTTTTAAAGGATGGAAATTTAATAACAAAACTAAGCTTTATTATCATGGGATTGGGATGTTTTTTTAGAGGACAGATAATAAAAGGCCTTCTATATTTAGGAGTACAGCTTTGCTTTATTGTATATATGGTAACCTTTGGATGGGGATATTTAAAGGATATCACAACACTTGGAAGAAATTCGCAATACCAAGTTTGGGATGAAGGACTTCAGATATATTTGAATAAACCAGGAGATAACTCCATGTTAATCTTGCTGTTCAGCGTACTTACTATATTTGTTACTTTAGCCTTCATTGGAATATATGTTGGAAGTGTTAAAACAGGATATAAGTGTGAGTTATTAAAAAGACAAGGTAAGAAACCAAGAACCTTCAAGGAAGATTTGAAGACTTTATTAGATGAGAATTATCATAAGACACTTTTAAGCTTACCAATGCTTGGAACTATATGCTTCACTGTATTGCCACTAGTTTTTATGATTCTTATAGCATTTACTAACTTTGATAAAACGCACCAACCACCAGGAAATTTATTCACTTGGGTTGGTCTTCAAAACTTCAAGGATGTATTTTGGGATAATCCTCTAAAATCATATACATTCAGTAGGTTATTAATTTGGACATTTATATGGGCAGCATGTGCTACCTTCAGTAACTATGTATTAGGAATGATTTTAGCAATTCTTATAAATAAGAAGGGGATAAAAGGAAAGGGATTCTGGAGAACTATTTTCGTGTTGACAATAGCTGTACCACAGTTTGTTACCCTGTTGTTAATGTCTAAGATATTGCATGATTCAGGGCCGATGAATGTAATATTACAGAATTTGGGCATGTCGCCAGTGCATTTCTTGACTAATGGAAATATTGCAAAGGTTGTAGTAATCATAGTAAATATGTGGGTTGGAATACCATATAGTATGCTGATAACTTCAGGAATCCTTATGAATATACCAGAAGATATATATGAAAGTGCAAGAATAGATGGAGCAAGTCCAGTAACGGCATTCTTTAAAATAACACTACCATATATGTTATTTGTAACTACACCATATCTAATCACTCAGTTTATAGGAAACATTAATAACTTTAACGTAATTTATTTATTGACAGGTGGAGGTCCGGCCAGTCTGAATTACTTCCAAGCTGGAGAAACTGACTTGTTGGTAACTTGGTTATATAAACTTACAGTAAATGAGCAGAACTATAGCTTAGCTTCTACCATAGGTATAATTATATTTGTTATATGTGCAGTATTATCACTATTAACTTATAATATGTCCGCATCAGTTAAAAAGGAGGATACTTTCCAATGATTGAGAGCAAGAGTTTAGATGTTAAAAAAATAAAATCAGAAAAGAAAAAAGTGAATAAAAGCAGTAGTAAACTTTCTAATGGGCTAATATATGTGCTATTAACAATATTAGGAGTAATATGGGTGTTACCTCTAATATGGCTATTACTTATCTCTTTTAGAGAGGAGCCAGGCGCTTTTACAACTTATATAATGCCAAAGGGATACACTTTAAATAACTATATTAATTTATTTACTGAAACTGATTTATTTAACTATCCAAGATGGTATATGAATACATTCATAGTAGCAGTTTTTAGCTGTGCTATCTCTAGTATATTTATTCTGGCTATAAGTTACACATTGAGTAGACTTAGATTTAAAATGAGAAAACCAATGATGAATGTAGCATTAGTTCTAGGAATGTTTCCAGGATTCATGTCAATGATAGCTATATATCATATATTAAAGGCTATTGGGTTAGGTCAATCATTATTTTCTTTAGTTTTAGTGTACTCAGGTGGAGCAGGACTTCAATATTATATAGCTAAGGGGTTCTTTGATACAATACCTCGTGCCTTGGATGAAGCGGCTATGTTAGATGGTGCGTCTAGAAATACGATTTTCTGGAAGATAACATTACCAATGTCTAAACCAATCATAACATACACAGTACTTATGGCATTTATGGCTCCATGGGTAGATTTCATATTTGCTAGTGTAATTATGAAGGACAATTATCAAAATTATACAATTGCTCTTGGATTATTCCAGATGTTAACTAGAGAGAATCTCTATAAATATTTTACTCAGTTCTGTGCAGGTGCAGTACTAATTGCAATACCAATAATGATATTATTCATTAAGATGCAGAAGTATTATGTTGAAGGTGTAACTGGAGGTTCGGTAAAAGGCTAAAGTCTTTTACCTTTCATCCATTCAACCTTTATTTCAAAAAAAGCGGGGTGGATTATGAAAAGAGCTTTAATATCTATGTTGATTGTAACTATGTCATTAATAGGTGGTTGTTATAAAAAAGAGGATGTTACTCTTTTAGGAGATAGATACAGAAATTATTATGAAATATTTGTAGGTTCCTTTTATGATACTGATGAAAATGGGATGGGAGATATAAAGGGAATTATATATAAATTAGATTATTTAAATGATGGAGACGGAAAGACAGATAGTGATTTAGGAGTAAATGGGATTTGGCTTATGCCCATAATGCCATCACCAACATATCATAAATATGATGTTAAGGATTATTATAATATAGATCCACAATATGGTACTATGGATGATTTTGAGGAGCTTATAGCAAAATGTGATGAAAGAGGAATTGATTTAATTATAGATTTAGTGTTAAATCATACGTCTGCAGAGCATCCATGGTTTGTTTCGGCAAAGAAGAGTTTAGCCATAGAACCTTGTGGACAAGAAAAATGTACTTATGATGAGCTATGTAGAGAGCATAATAAGTATGTTGATTACTATAATTTTAGTCAAGAGAAGCTTTCAGGATATCATTCAGTTGGAATGCCAACAGGCTGGTATTATGAAGGTGTGTTTTGGGATCAGATGCCAGATTTAAATCTCAATAATGAGGAGGTTTGGCAGGAAATTGAGGATATAGGAAAGTTTTGGACAGATAAAGGGGTTGCCGGCTTTAGGTTAGATGCAGTTACTTCATACTACACTGGGAACGTTACTAAAAATGTAGAGGCACTTACAAGGTTTAATAAAGAAATGAAGGCTTATAAGGATGACATTTACATAGTAGGAGAAGCGTGGTCAGATGCAGGTTCTATAAAAAGTTACTATGAAAGTGGATTGGATAGCTTTTTTAACTTTCCTTACGGTGACAGTAATGGAATTTTAGCTAATACTTTAAGAAATAAAACAGGAGATTCCTTTGTAAAAAATCTAGAACAGTGGCAGGATACACTTAAGTCAATTAATGAAGATTCAATAGATGCACCATTTCTGTCTAACCACGATATGGGAAGAAGTGCAGGATATTTAATGAGAGATTTATCGAAGGAAAAGATGGCAGCTAGTTTATATTTAATGATGCCAGGGAATTCGTTTATATACTACGGAGAAGAAATTGGAATGACAGGGTCAGGGATAGATGAAAATAAAAGGTTACCTATGGTTTGGTCAGCTGAAGATAAAATCGGGATCACCTATGGACCATCAGGAGCTACTATAGATAATAATAGTATTTTAGCTGGAGTTAAGGAACAGGAAAAGGATGAAGACTCTCTTTTAAGTTTCTATAAGAAGGCTATGAAGCTTAAAAATATGAATCCAGAGATAGCACGTGGAGATATAACTGCAATAGAAGTCGGTAACGGTTCCATTGCTGCCTATAGCTGTGAATACGAGGGTTCTAAAGTTTATGTTATTCATAATTTATCCGATGAGGATACACAAATTGATTTTTCTAAAGAGAAATATGAATATATAAAATTACAAGGATACTTAATAGCAAATGATGGGGAAATAATTCTTAAAGATGATACTCTTATATTACCGGCAATGTCAACAGCAATAATCAAATAGCGGGAGGATGATAATATGCTACAATCAATTAACTTTAATAAGGACAAATTTCTATATTTTTTAAATGAATACCTAAAACTTGAATACCAGAAAACTATAGATACGGCTACTGTTTACGAAATGCATAATGCACTTTCAAAGACGTTAATGGGAGATATTAGTGATAACTGGAAAAAAAGTGAAGAGAAAAATTGGAAAAGAAAACAAGCCTTTTATTTCTCAGCAGAATTTTTAGTTGGTAGAGCTATTTTTAATAATCTGCTTGCTATGGGAATTACAGGGGATGTGACAGAAGCCTTGCTAGAACATGGCTTTGATATTAACTCTTTTGAAGAAATTGAGGATGCTGCCCTTGGTAATGGTGGTCTTGGTAGACTTGCTGCCTGCTTTTTAGATTCAGCAGTTACACAAAATTATCCTCTAAATGGCTATGGTATCAGATATAAATATGGATTGTTTAAACAAAAATTTAAAGATGGCGTACAAATAGAGGAAGCAGATAACTGGACTAAGCATGGAGATCCATGGTCCTGTGCAAAGCTTGACGAAGAAGTAATCATTAAATTTGCAGACCAAAGTGTTAGAGCTGTTCCTTATGATATGCCAATTATAGGTTATGACACAAAGAATATAAATACATTAAGACTTTGGCAGGCAGAACCTTTAAGAGAGTTTGACTTCCAAGCTTTTAATAACCAAGATTATATCTTAGCTCTTGAAGAAAAGAATAAGGCAGAAGATATTTCTAGAGTGCTTTATCCAAATGATACTACCGAGGAAGGAAAGATATTGAGAATAAAACAACAATATTTCTTCTGTAGTGCATCTATTCAAGATATTGTTAGAAAGCATGTTGAGCGTTTCGGTGACAACTTTGATAATTTTCCAGATAGATATGCTATACAGCTTAATGACACTCATCCAACGGTAGCAATTCCAGAACTTATTCGTATATTGGTAGACAATTATGATATTGATTTTGAAACAGCATTAGATTTAGCTCAAAGAACCTTTAATTATACAAATCACACTGTTATGCAAGAAGCTTTGGAAAAATGGAATTGTAGTCTTTACAAAAAAGTGATTCCTAGAGTTTATGAGATAATTGAGCTTATAAGTGAAGATTTATTTGCAAATTATACTTCTAAAGGTGGAAAGTTTAAAGAGGGTATTGAAAGCTTTAAGATAATTAAGGATGATACTATCCATATGGCAAACCTTGCTATTTACGGATCTACTTATGTTAATGGTGTAGCAGAAATTCATACAGGAATTCTTAAGACATCAACTTTAAAAGAGTGGTATGAAATTCGTCCTGAATCTTTTCAAAATAAAACTAATGGAATAACTCAAAGAAGATGGCTTTCACTTTGTAATCCTAAGTATGGGAAAATGATATCAAGACTTCTTGGAAGTGATAAATGGGTTACTCACTTGGATTTATTAAAGGGTATAGAACCATTTAAAGGTGACAAAAAGGTTTTAGACCGATTCATAAAGATTAAATATGAGAATAAAAAGGCATTAGCTAAATATATTGAAAAACATGAGGGTGTTACATTAAATCCTGACTTTGTCTTTGACATTCAAATAAAGAGACTTCATGAGTACAAGAGACAATTCTTAAATGCTCTTTCTATATTAGATATCTATTTTAGACTTAAGGAGGGGGAGCTAAAAGAATTTAAACCAACAGCATTTATCTTTGGAGCAAAGTCAGCACCAGGATATGATAGGGCTAAGGGTATTATTAAATTTATCAATGATATTGCAGAATTAGTAAACAATGATGAAGCAGTTAATGAGAAACTGAAGGTTGTATTCGTTCAAAACTATAACGTTTCATATGCAGAAAAACTAGTTTGTGCTGCTGATATTTCTGAGCAAATTTCTACAGCAGGAACAGAGGCTTCAGGTACAGGAAACATGAAATTTATGCTTAATGGGGCTGTTACTTTAGGAACCTACGATGGAGCAAATGTTGAAATTGTAAAAGAAGCGGGCTTTGAAAATAACTATATCTTTGGCGCTAGAGTTGAGGAGATAGAAAAAATTAAAGACTTTTATGATCCTATAGAGATATACAATAATAATCCAAGAATAAAAAGAGTGTTAGATACATTAATTGATGGAACATTTGATGATGGTGGAACAGGAATATTTAAAGAGTTATATGATTCTATATTAAAGGGAGCGCATTGGCATAAAGCTGACCATTACTATTTATTACTTGATTTTGAGGATTACTTAGATACAAAGATTAAAGCTATAAATGACCACGGAGATAGCTACAGTTTTGCTAAAAAGTGCTTAATAAATACTGCTAATGCAGGAACCTTCTCTAGTGACAGAACAATAGATCAATATGCGAAAGAAATTTGGAGTATTAAAAAGGTACAAGGTAAGAAAGTATACTAAGTAATAGGATATGGAGGACATAAATATGAGGAGAAGTGGGATATTGTTACACATATCATCTCTACCATCAAAATACGGTATAGGAACTTTTGGTAAAGAGGCTTATGATTTCGTTGATTTTTTAAAGGCTTCAGGACAATGTTTTTGGCAGATACTACCCATAGGACCAACTAGTTATGGAGATTCACCGTATCAATCTCCATCTACCTATGCAGGAAATCCATATTTTATAGATTTCGATTTGTTAGCTGAGGATGGACTTCTGAAGGTAGAGGAGTACAACTCGTATTATTGGGGAAATGACGAAGCAGATATAGATTATGCTACGATTTATAACAATAGATATAAGGTTTTAAAGCTTGCCTATAAAAGAGGCTGGGATAGAGATAAAGACAAGGTTGAAAAGTTTATTAAAGATAATGAGTATTGGATACAAGATTATGGTTTGTTTATGGCTGTTAAGGGCAAGTTTCATATGAAGTCTTTTACAACATGGGATATGGATATTCGTCTTAGAGAACCAGAAGCAATGGAGAGATATAAAAAGCTTCTTACTGAGGATATAAACTTTCACATATATATACAATATTTATTTTATGAGCAGTGGCATAGCTTAAAGGGCTATGCTAATACTAATAATATTAAAATTATAGGGGATATTCCTATATATGTGGCTGAAGATAGCGCAGATGCCTGGTCAAATCCTCAAATCTTTATGCTGGATGAAAATCGAATACCTTTAAAGGTAGCAGGATGTCCACCAGATGCGTTTAGTGATGATGGTCAACTTTGGGGGAATCCAATATATGATTGGGACCAGCTTAAAAAAGAAGAATTTACTTGGTGGATTAATAGGATAAAGGGCGCCAGTGAGTTATATGATGTTGTTAGAGTAGACCACTTTAGAGCATTTGCATCCTTCTATGCAATTAATTATGGAGCCAAAAATGCTAGGATTGGTGAGTGGAAATATGCTTATGGAAGTGAACTCTTTAAAAAAGTTAAGGAAGAGCTACCTCATGTAGATATCATAGCAGAAGATTTAGGATATTTAACTAATGATGTGTATACTCTTATGGAAGAGGTTGGTTTCCCAGGGATGAAGATATTACTCTTTGGATTTGGAGCTAATGGAGACTCGGAGTTTATACCGTATAAAATAAACGAAAATAGTATTGCATATATTGGAACTCATGATAATGATACCTTTATTGGATGGTGGGAAAATGCTGCTGAGGATGAAAAGGAGCTAGGAACAAGATATATGAATCTTACTAATGAAGAAGGTTATAATTGGGGGATTATAAGAACTCTATATGGTACTCAATCGAAGTCTACCATTGTTCAGATGCAGGATATTTTAGGGTTAGATAACTCTGCTAGGATGAATCTTCCATCAACGATAGGGACTAACTGGAGGTGGAGAGTAAAGAAGGAATATTTAACTGAGAACCTTTCAAAAAGGTTGTATATTTTAACGAAAACCTTTGGAAGACTAGGTGAGCAAAACTAAGCAAAGTAGTATGAAATAAAAGAGTACGCCTTAAATCTAATTAGAGGCATACTCTTTTGTTTTTATTTTACTAACTCATTTTAGAGCTGAAGAAAACATACACCCATAACTTACTTTTATCATATTTATGTAGTAATAAGGAATATTAGTTAGCTATACCTATGATGAAAGGGGATATGGTAAATGTTCGAAACTATATTTGGAGATCTAGAAGATGAGGATGATTTACAAAGAGAATTTTTAGAAAATAGATTATTAGATTGGGTTGAAATAGAATATGATCGAAGAGGGTTAGATGGATGGAGAATTGCAGATATATTAAGTTATTATATTGCTAATGATCCTAGGTTTAGAAGAAGATTAGAACTAGAGATAAGAAGAATAGCGATTGCATCAACAATAAATATAAGAAGACCATAAGTGTATGGTCTTCTTATATTTACTGGGTT
>DALZNT010000054.1:0-23233 GCA_032005505.1 Clostridium sp.
ATGATATACATCTAGGGATAACAAAGAAAAATGTATAGTCCACAGATTTGCGGACTATACATTTTTTATGCTATTTTCTTTTCCTATAAATACCTACACCAGATAAGGTTAAGGACGATCCAAGAACCAGAGCTAAAGCTGAGGATGAATCTCCACCAGTTTGAGGTAACGTTGGTTTCTTAGGTCGCTCCTTTACTTTTAGGGTGCCAGTTACCTCAGCTGTAAGGCCACCATTGTCTTTTACAGTATATTTAATTTTAAGAGTTCCAGATTTAGTTAATTTACCATCCTTTATTGTAGGAGTTCCTGAGAGCGTAATAATGATATCATCTACGGTTAAGTCATCATAATCATCAGATACAGTAATGTAATCTTTAGGATTAAACTTGTCATCAATATAAAGGGATTTAGGCATGCCAGATAGTTTTAAGGTAGGAGGATAATTTGGCTTTGAAGCTTCAGCTTTTGCAATTTTTGCCTCACCTATTGCCTCAGAAATAACTACTTTAAATACACCTTCGGGACCCGTTATTTCTGCAAATTTAACACCATCATTAAATTCACTTGAGCCTGTGCCAATAGCTTCACCTTTATAATTGTAAGCTGTCCAAACTAAACTTATATATCCATCAGTGCCATTGTTTCTTGATATAACAAATACGTCACCATCCATATAATTTATGCTTAATTCACCAGGTTTAACTTCTTTATCAACTTCACCTTCAGCCTTGATAAATACAGCACTATCTAAATACGTATCTTTGTAATCACCTATAGCAAGTCTAATGTGATTTAATTCATTAGCCTTTACAGGAGCAGATATAGATAGAACTACTGTAGCTCCATTAAACACAAAGCTTGTGGTTGAAATTGCACCTTCAGGGGAGATAGTAGCATTTTCAATAGATTTATCTATGGTTACACCCCTATAATACCGTGCATTTTTAATATGGTTTACGTTACCGATAGTAACTTCTTCACCATTAGGTAATTTAGCATAGTTCACCCCATTTATATCTAAAATAAATTTATCGAAGTACTCTAGGAACTCAGGATATTCTTCTGAAGCCAATACATATTGGAAGGTTAATTGGTTATATGATGGCTTAACATCAAATTCTAATAAAGCTACATCATGGATATTTTCGCCAGGGACAGGATTACTAACTGAAGCATTAGAAAGAACATCATTTTCGTAGCTAAAAAGAGTATCGTATCCATAATCAAATATGCCATTTGCTCTTCCAGTGGATAAAATAATACCATCACTAAAGCCAATTATTGAGCTTTTATCACTAAAGGTTCCAAATGCTTCAGGAACACCAGTGATTTTAGCATTGGAGATAGGCATATTTCCACCAACTAGGTTTTGAGCTAATTGTAGAGCTAGTACTTCTAGGTCATTATAATTTAGGTTTGGGTTTAAGTTATTACTTGAAATCATAGGAATAGAAGTAGTACGAGATGGTTCGTCAGCTGGATTAGTGACTTCTTCAATGACTGGTGTTGAAGTTTTTTCATCAACAGGAACTTCTGTTGATGGTGTAAGAGTGGTATCTTTTTCTAGAATTTCTGACGGGTCTGGATTAACTGGGTCATTGCCAGGTTGGGAAGATATAGGATTATGGTCAATTGGTATTTCACCTTCCACAGGGTCAGTCGGCTCTGGGACAGGCTCTTCACTAGGTGGTGGAACTTCCGTATTATCAGCATTTTCTTTTTCTTCAGTTTGAGTAATCTCTAATTCATTGCTAGAGTTAGATACATTTGCAAAGGCAAAGGCTCTAATAGAGAAGGTTAGTAGTAGTAGCATTGAAGCCAATACTACTAAATTTTTTCTGCGTTTCAAAAAAATATCACCTCACTAAAATTTTTATAGATTGAATTAATATTAATATAATTAATATATGCATAGGAGGTGTAAAGTGTTAATGACTATTACAAGTAAAAAATGTTCTTGTGTAAATCATTAACAAAATATAATAAAAATACTATAGGTAAAGATATTTTTGTGAAAACTAAAAAGAGCAGATATTGTAATGAAATTAGTAGCTAGTATATTATAATGTGAAAGTTTTTTACATAATCATTCATGGACTTGATATGTAGAAAGAATAGGTATAGGATTTTACTAGACGCATTTTATGTGAGTATGGGAAAATAAAAAAGTGAAGCTTATTGAAAATATATTATAATGATTTAAGGTTCAATAAAGGGGGGACAAGTCTATGTATAAGACAGATCATTTAGTAAGGGTATTAAGCTCCGGGCAAAAGCTGTAGAATACAGAGCATATTTTGTAAGGGGCTATTTAAGATATAGATAGTTTATAAAAGTGTTTTGTGCAGTTTTTGTATTAGTATTTACAAAAATATTAGTAAATAGGAGCAAAACTTATGAAGTATGAAAATGCACAAAATATATTACCGAAAGAACTTATAAAAAAACTCCAAGAGTATACTGATGGAGTATACTTATATATACCGAAAAAAGATGATAATAGAAGGCCATGGGGTGAATGTAGTGGCGTTAAGCGTGAATTAACTACAAGAAATGAAGAGATTTGTAAGAAGTATTTAAATGGATTTTCAGTAAAAGAGTTAGCTAGTAAGTATCATTTGACTGAGAGTAGCATAAGAAGAATAGTTAAGCAAGTTAGAGATTTAATGATGAGGTAGAGGGGGCAATAAAATGAAAGAAAACAAATATGATAATGAGAAGTTTTTTAGAGAATGGTGCAAAATCTGTGATTTGAATTGATTTGTCAGAAAAAATGTTAGAAGAGGCTAAAAAAATTAATTCTTCTTCTGCTATTGAATATATTAAAATGCCTATAGAAGATATAAATTATCCTGAGAATTCCTTTGATGTGGTAATAAGCTCTTTAGCATTTCACTATGTAAAGTCATTTAAGGATATTGCTGATAAAGATATATTACTATTTAAGATATATGGATACACTAAAGTAGAGTGTAATAAGTTAAAATTATAATAAGAAGACCTGTACCTTCTAATTGATAGAGGTGGTACAGGTCTTTTATGATTTATATTTCATTTGGAGGGGGTATAAATTTATTTTCTTGATTCATAAATTTCTTTTTCTATATTTATAAATATTTCAGCGATAACACCGTATGCTTTACCCCATGCTTCGAGGATTTCTTCAGTTGCTGCTTCGCCTAAAACTTCTTTGATTGCACCTAATAAGTTAGCTCCAACGATTGGGTAATGTTCTTCTTTAATACCACAGTCGCAGTGTTTTTCAGCGATTTTCTTTACTACAGGCATAATTGCTGATAAGTTGTCTATATTTTGTGCTGCGGCTAAAACTGCCATAGCTAAAGCTTTAGGTTGTTCACCAGAAGCTTGTCTATTCATATTGAAAAATGGTTTAACCTCGGGGTTGTTTTCAAACATATTCTTATAGAATGTAGTTGTGATTTCTACCCCGTGAATTTTTAGGACTGGTACTGTACTTTTAACTATATCTATTGTTTTTTGATTTAACATAATTATCTCTCCTTTGTTTAGTTGATATTATTTAATAGTTATTATCCGTATCTCTTGTAATCAATATAACATACAAAATTTAAATGTGCAAATTAGATACACATTTTATTTTTGAAGTTAATTCTGATACAATATAATAAATCTACATGAAGGAGAGATATAAATGCAATTATCAAAGTTTACAGATTATGCTTTTAGAGCATTAATATATTTAGCAAAAAATAGTGAAGAAAATTCTACTGTTGATATGCTTGCAAAGGAACTTGAAATATCAGAACATCATTTGAAAAAGATTATAAATAAGTTAGCTAAAACGGAGTATATAATATCGGCAAAGGGAAGAAATGGCGGGCTAAAGCTGGGATTAGATGCTAAGGATATAAATTTAGGAGAAGTATTATTATTAACGGAAGAGAATCTAGCTTTAGTTGAATGTTTAGATAATCCTGAAATGTGTCCACTTATGAAGGATGGATGTAAGTTGAAGGGAATAATATCTAAGTCTTTAAATACTTTTATTAAAGAGATCTCAAAGTATACTTTAGCAGATATATTATAGTGATTAAGTTTAAAGTATAATTATTCACTATTTATATGTAAGCTATTGAAAAGCATAGTAGAATACTTTTATTTATATTTAAGAAAACTAAAGTTGAAATTATATAGTGGAACACTGCTAGAGAGTAAATACTTGACCCGATGATTTTTTCAGCGAGTCAGGTATTTTTTATTTTAATTCGTAGGTGAAGTGTTTTAATGAGGTAGGTTTTATATAGATTATATATCTAGAGGTTTTACATTTTCTTTAATTAATTTTATAAAGTTATCTGGTGTAACAATTTTCACTTTAGGATTATTATTTAATTTATTTACTACATTTTGAACATTGTCCATGGTATTGCTCCATACATGAACATAAACAAAGGTATAGGAATCAGGCGACTTTATGTCTGTATAACCTTTATTAATTCTTTCGTTAATATTATTAATAAGCTGGGGTTCATCCTCTAGACCACCCCAAAGTAAGTCACGGCAGGATACTATAGGTTTATTATTTGACCATACTATTTTTCCATCGTAACCACTATTTTTAGCATAATTAAGATAGAAAAGACCATCTATATTATTATGATAAGTATATTTATTCCATAAATCATTTCTATGAAGAGCATCATCATCAAGGATTAATACATTATGTTGATCAACATTTGTCATATAATCACTTAATATTTTAGTGTAGCTATCTAATTTATGCAGAGGGAATTTACTAGGATACATATAACCATTTCCCGATGGAGGTACTAGGAAGTTATCATTGTATTTTGGAGAGCTAGCACTTTCATAATATTTATTAAAAACTGTAGGAGCTAAATAGTAAAGGGAGGGACTGATAGACCAACCTAAATTGAAAGTTCCTCTATGGAGAGAACCATACCATTTAGGGGAACTAAAATTACTGCCAAGTAACCATTGTTGATTGTCTCCATCGGACATAATAAAGGTAACATAATGTATACCATCCTCTTCTAGGATATCAGTACTAGGTTTTTGAGTTTGAGGGCAAAGGGGATATGAGCTTAGTACTGATAGATTATAAGACCAGTCAGCAGCAATTATATCTATTCCATGGTTAGAAGCTATTGATACATTAGTATGTTCATCAGGTCCCCAGCCAAGGCAATGACCATTATCATCCATAGAGCTAAATACTTTTTTTCTTAAAGTATCATCTTTTACATCATCTTCATAAAAAATAAGAGCCTTTGCTACTATTGCATAATCACGTAAGGCTATAGCTTTATCTGGAGATAATTCTATAACAGTAGAATGATTTAATCCCGAACTCCACAGATTATTATAAGCCCAATATTTATCTGTATTCCTGCAATCTTTAACTAAATGTTTTATTCCATGTTTTTTTATCATTCCCTCGAGAGATTTATCTATAGCAATAGAATTTTTAAAGCCAGCAAGGGTGCAAGCATTATTTATAGACGGAGGGTTTGCATTACTATATAATATATAGCCATCTACATAGGAGTTAAACGTACTTAAGAGCTTCCAAGGATTTTTAACTATTTTATATTTCACATTATAATTGTTCTTTAAATCTTGGAGCCAGGTTTCATAATCAGGTTCATTAGCACTAGTGATATAAATCTGAATATTAGACTGAGTTGCTATAATACCTTGTAGAGTGGCTATCATAGTTTGTTCTTCTGGGGTCATATCACTTTCAGATATAACATATAGATATTTAGGTATTATAGAATTTTTTATAAATGAGCTACTATTTTCTTCAGTATTATCATTTAAAGTTAAAAAACAATCAGCCTGATTAAAGGCTGATAAGTTGTCATAATAACCATCTTTAAATTTTGTATAAAAATCCTGTAAGAAGGTAAAATGTTCTCCTGTATAAAAGCTTTCTGCATCCTTAGGTTTCATTTTTGAAAGTAGTATTTGTCGTGTAATAATATCATTTAAGCTTACATCATTATAATTTTTCATGATGTCATACATTATCATAAAGGTAGTAGTTCTCCCTATTCCTGCTTCACAATGGAAATGAAGCCAGCTATCCTTAGGTTGATTTTTAACAAACTTAATAAAACAATTTACCATATCCTCTGTGGGTAATTTACCATCAGTTACAGGAATACGGACATAGGATATATCATTATTCTTAGCAAGAGTAAATTCATTTTCAACTTTTTTTGGAATAAGGATGGTTTTAGTATTATAAAGAGTTAAAGGTTCATTAAGGGGAATAGATTTTAGATTTTCATTTTCCACCTTTATAACTTCATCTAAAGTTAATCCAGCATTTGCATTATTCTTTTCATTTTTAAAGCTAACAGCAATACCATTTATAAAGCCATGGGACTCTTGTCTTAGGTCAATATCTATTATAGAAAAGTTATCGCCTATAGCTTTCTTAATTAAAGAAAGTGGAATTTCAGCAAATTGAGCACTTCCTGAAATATTTAGTTTATCTAGTCCAGATAGGTTTACGGTTTGGCCTTCGGGCAATATTACTTTATCTGTGCTTTTTCGAAAGTGCTTTGGTAGTTCACTAATATTTGCAGCATTTTCTACTAGATGCACATCTGAAAGTGCCTTAGGAAAGTAGGAAACAGAGGTAAAAGAGCAAAGAAGAGCTAAAAGTATTATAAAATAAAGCTTAATAAATTTTTTCATTTGTACACACCTCACATTTAATTCTTAACTATACTTAAATATAGTTAGACAAGTTAAGTAAATTTATACTTAAAAGAAGAATAAACTTTGAAATGAGGTTTATATAGTAAAAAAATAAAATTTCAATTGCTATAAATGAAAAACTATCTGTTAAATATTTTGTATTTAACAGATAGTTTGTTTCTTAGTTCATTATATCTTGTACAGTTTCAATGAATTTTCGTACTGCGGGTGCAGATATAAAACCTAAATCAATTTTACCATCATTAAGCCATGAGTTTATTTCAACATGATCTCCTTAAAAATATTCAGTTTATTTATACTGAAATATATATTATGATAATATTGGTAAGAAATTAAGTTTAGCTGAAAGTAGGGGGTAAAATTGAAGTTAGAGAATAATCTGGGGACAGATAATATAAAAAAATTAGTATTAAGGATTGCATTACCAGCAATGGTGGCACAGTTTGTTAATGTGCTTTATAGTGTAGTAGACCGTATTTATGTTGGGAATATTCCTGGTATTGGTGAGATGGCATTAGCTGGTGTAGGAATCTGCGCGCCAATTGCTATGATGATTTCAGCATTTGCATATCTAGTTGGAGTCGGTGGAGCTCCTCTTATGAGCATTAAAATGGGCGAAGAAGATATGAAGGGTGCAAAAAAGATATTGGCCAATTGTTTTGGTATGCTTCTTGTTATATCTGTGATTATAATGGTATTAATGTTAATTTTTAAAGAACCTTTGCTTTATTTATTTGGAGCTAGTTCTAATACTTATGTTTATGCAAATCAGTATTTCACAGTTTACTTATTGGGAACAGTATTCGCATTGATGGCTATTGGGATGAATCAGTTTATATTATGCCAAGGTTATGCAAAGATTGGAATGAAATCTGTTATTATAGGTGCTGTGGTTAATATTATTCTTGACCCTATTCTTATATTTGGATTTAAGATGAATGTTATTGGGGCAGCACTAGCAACAGTAATAGGTCAGTTGTGCTCTTGTCTTTATGTTTTACAATTTCTATTTGGAAGAAGTGCACATATTAGAATCGAGTTTGGTGGTTATGCCTGGAATATAATGAAGCGTGTTCTTACAGTAGGTATGACACCATTTTTGATTATCGCCTTTGATAATATTTTGCTTATTTCAATTAATGCAGTATTACAGAAATATGGTGGTCCAACAAATGGAGACATGTTAGTTGCCTGTGCTACAATACTTCAGAGTTTTATGCTGATTATTACTATGCCATTAGGTGGAATTACTGGTGGAACACAGACTATCTTAGGATACAATTATGGGGCGCGAAATACTAAACGTGTTCTAGAAGCAGAGAAATATATTTTTATGATATGCCTTTGCTTTGTAGGGGTTATGTTTATTATTGCCCAGACAATTCCTCAGGCGTTTGTTAGAATATTCACATCAAATCCGGAGTATATAGAGATAACTACATGGGCGATTAGAGTTTATACTTTAGGATTATTAGGGTTAGCTATTCAGTATAGTGTTGTAGATGGACTTACAGGAATGGGAGTTGTAAGTTTATCTGTTTCTTTATCTATGTTCCGTAAAGTTATATTCCTGTTATGTGTTTTCATAATACCAAGATATTTTGAAGTGAAAAATATATTCTTTGCAGAACCAGTTTCAGATATTATAGCTGCATCTGTAACAACCTTAGTATATTTATTATTTTTTAAGAAAATATTATATAAGAGAGAAAGTGAAATATTAAGTACAGAGGAAGTATAGTAATGAAATATTTATGTGTTTATACAGAGTAAGTCAGTAAAATTCATGAGAATTTTAAAATCACCAATTGACAAAATAAATAATAGATGATAGCATTAAAAAAACAATCCCTTTAAATTGATTCGGGAAATCAGTAAGGAAATTATAATATGCTTAGAAATTTGAATTTTTTATTCAGAAATTAGTGTATCATTAGTGCATTATTGTGGGTGAAAAATATTAAAATAAGTTTAGTATAGCCTTCCTTTTATTTAGGAAGGCTTTTTATTTTAAGTGACACTCTAAAAGTGATGTTCCAAATCTATGATTTGGCTAGCAGAACTTTCACAGCGTGCATCTGTGATTTAGTTAGTGGAAGTTAAGTGAGCGTCCAAATTTTAGATTTGGGTACGTGAACTTACTCAGTCGAGTACTCCAGAGAATGAATATGAGTTGGAGTTTCATCAAAAAAATATTCAAAGAAGTAAGCGTATATTAGAACCTTATGTAGTTATTTAAATCCAGAAATCAGGGAGATTGACTAATAAGGAGAAATGAAAATGAGTAGTAAAAGTAAAAGTAACAACGGTAGTAACAAATTAGCAGTAAAAATGGCGGTAGCCCTTATCCTAGGACTTATAGCAGGATTAGGATTCATATTACTTAGAGAAAATCTAATTAGTAATGGAAGTGAGCATATTTGGACAAGCATCAATAACATTTTATTCCAAGATATATCTGTAGAGGGTGCAACAAGTGCTATAGGAATTTTCTATATTGTGGGTCAGTTATTCGTAAATTCACTTCAATTAGTGATAGTTCCAATGGTATTTACATCAATTGCATTAGCTATGTGTAAAATAAGTGATACTAAGAAGCTTGGACGTATTTCTTATAAGACTATCTTAGGATTCTTATCAACATCAGTTTTTGCATTAGCTCTAGCAGGAGTAATTGGTTTTATAATTAAGAACATGGGACTATTTACTGCCAACGTAGCAAATGTAACAGCGCAAGCGGGAATAGCAAGTTCTACAAATCCCCTATTAATAATAGTTAAAGCAATACCAAATAATATTACAGCAGCATTTTCAACCAATGGCGGTGTACTAGCAGTAGTTTTTGTGGCAGTAGTATTGGGACTTTGCATTAACACTTTAGGAGATAAGATAAAGGTTTTAAAAACTTTATTAGAAGAAATTAACTCAATAATTACTGTATTCCTAAGCTTTATAATAACTAAGTTTGGACCAGTAGCTATATTTGTACTTATTACAAGAACTTTTGCAATATACGGTGTAGAAAACCTAAAGCCAGCTCTTGTATATGTAGTAACTACAGTATTTGCACTATTAGTATTCTTAGTATTTGGATATGCTGTATTTATAGCTATAGGGGCTAAACTTAACCCAATGATGTTTGTAAAGAAAATAAGTAAAGTTGCTCTATTCGGATTTTCAACTTCATCTTCAGCGGCAACTTTACCTTTAAATACGAAAACAACAACAGAGGAATTAGGAGTTAGCGAAGATATATCTTCATTTGTACTTCCTCTTGGAATGACAATAAACATGAATGGTACAGCAATAATGCAGGTTATAGCAGCTATATTTATAGCAACAAGTGCAGGTTACGAAGTAACAATAGGAAATATAGTAGGTATTTCTCTATTAGCTTTAATAGCATCAGTTGGTACACCAGCAGCTCCAGGAGCAGGAGCAGTAATACTTTTTACAGTATTGACAGGTATGGGATATAATAATGATGCAGCTATACTAGCTTATTCATTAATCCTTGCAATAAATAGACCAATAGAAATGTTAGTTACTTCTTTAAATGTAGTAGGAGATGCGGCTACATGTGTAGTAGTTGCAAAATCAGAAGGCATGTTGGATGAGAAAGCTTACTATAGTGAAGAAGTTAATGCTGAAGAATTAGCATAAAATAATAGAGTTTAATATTTTAAATTAGATTTGTAAAATACCTGGACCGAGAATTCTCTGGTCAGGTATTTTTATTAATTTAGATTAAATTCTTTATTACAATGACTTCAATAAAATTATACGATATATTTCCAAATGTGTATCGTATAATATTATCACTAGTAGTAAAATGGAGAAGCAGTCTTAAGAATTTAGTAAGAGATATGAAAAGTATTTGTGGTACAATAAATTCATCAATATAGATAGATCTATAGGAATATTAATGTAAGTCGAGAAAGGGCTAAGCTAATGAATAAACGGAAAAGAGCAACAATAAAACGAAATAGTCAATGGAATAGAATATTTATTTCTTTACTTACACTTGGTATATTAGCAATATTTTTAGTAGTATTATTTATGTCATTTAAAGAAGAAAATAATTTACTTGGAAATAAAGAATCTAGTGATGGTGTAAACAAACAATATGTAATATGCATTGATGCAGGCCATGGAGGCGATGAGGACGGAGCAAGTAGCTTGGGACATATAGAAAAGGAGGATACTCTAGAGTTATCGCTGTTAGTAGAAAAACAGCTAAAAAAAAGAGGGTATACTGTTTTTATGACTCGCAATGGAGATGAAACTTTAAGTCCTAGTGAACGTGTACAACTTGCAAATGATGCCAAGGCTGATGTTTTAGTTTCTATTCATAGAAATAATTTTATAGAGGATCCTAGTATACAAGGTGTTGAAGCTTGGATTAGTTATACATTACCTTCTAACTCAAAGAGATTAGCTGAAGCCATTTTGGCAGAGATAGAAGATACAAATACAATGGACAACCGTGGAGTAAAAACGGGTTCCACAACAAATCCTAATGAAGACTATACTATTAATCAAAAAAGCAATATGGCAAGTCTGATTTTAGAGATGGGATTTATGTCTAATAAAAAAGACAATAGATTGCTAAAAAAGAATAAGAGTAAATATGCAGAGGCTATAGCTGAGGGGATAATACAATATCTTGAAGAAAATTAATAAGTAATTTCTAATGGAAATACCTAACCTATAATTTTTATAGGTTAGGTATTTTTAATTACTTAAATCTTTCAGGAAATTGTTTTATTATGCCATCAGAAAGCATATCAGCAAACATAATCATGTGATCTTCACCTTTATCATAGGCTGAAACGTCTGCTTTCCAATCTTTATTTAATCTAGCTACAACTTGGTCTGTAATAAATTGAAGATGCGTATGCAACATATCCTTTAAAGTTTTATTTGAGTAATTAGGATTTGCTGTGCTTAAAAAATCAGCAATTTCATCTGCATTTTCATACCAAAGTTTATTATATTTTTCTAAATCAGCCTTATTGCCACTTTTAGCTGCATCAACAACTTTACCAGCAAGTTCTATATGTTCTCTTAGTAGGGCAGCAAGTTCGTTGCCAGCTTCTTCACCATAGAAAGGTTTAATTGAATTTCCGATGTCATCTTGATTTTTAAGAAGTCTTTCTGCAACAACATCCTTATCTTCAAGGGAAGCTAAAGCACTTGTAATATAGCTTCTAGTCCATGAAACATGGTCAATCCAAAGTCTTCTCTCTGCCATTTTTAAATCACAGGCAGCTTTGGAATAGCATGAATCATCTCTGTAAGAAGTATTTTCCTGTGCTAAAGCCTTTAATGGCACTAAAATTAAAACTAATAAAAGTACTGGTAATAATGAATTTCTTAATAATTTTTTCATTGAAAAACTCTCCTTTGTTATTAAAATTCAATGTTAGTTTATTCAAATATCTAAGTCTATATACTTATATATAGGAAGTTTTTTGATTTCACTTCATTTTAATAGTAATTAAATCAAAATTATGAATAAGCTATTAAATAATTTTTGAGAAACTATTAGTGGAATAAAATTGAGTAATAAGAATAATGTAGAAGGTGATACATAAATTGACAAAGAAAATTCTCTAAGATAAACTAGAGATTGGAGCTATTTAAAAGAAGAAAAGAATTACTAGGAGGAAAAACTATGGAGAAGGTTTCGAGACTATTTTCACCTAAAGATATGACAGAAGGCACACCTTGGAAGAGGATTGTTGAATTTTCAATTCCTATGCTTATCGGAAATATTGCACAGCTGTTTTATAATACTGCCGATTCTATTATTGTAGGAAAATATGTTGGTGATAATGCACTTGCTGCCGTTGGAAGTGCATCTCCTATATTAAATTTGTTGCTTGTACTTTTCGTTGGGATTTCTACGGGAGCAGGTATCATGGTATCACAATATTTTGGAGCAAAGGAAAGAAATAAGCTATCGCATACTATTGGAGCTTGTATAACTCTAACTGCATTGGCATCGGTAATTATTATGTTTATTGGACCGCTAGTTACTCGTCCTTTACTTAATTTCCTTAATACTCCGGCATCTATAATAGATTGGTGTGCTGATTATCTAGTTATTTATTATGTAGGTATTGCAGGTCTTGCTTATTATAATATTTTGGCTGGAGTTCTTAGAGGAATGGGTGACTCAGTATCAGCCTTAGTATTTTTATTAATATCCACAGTTTTAAATGTGGGACTTGATATTTTATTTGTGGCAGTATTTAATATGGGTGTTCCGGGAGTAGCTTTAGCAACGATTATAGCACAAGGGATATCAGCTATTCTATGTATTGCTAAATTAGCAAGGATGAAGCATACTTTTGATTTTAATATTAAAATGTTAAAGCCGCATAAGGAGTATGTAAGTAGACTTATAAAGCTCGGATTACCATCAGGACTTACACAGGGGATTTTTTCAATAGCAATGATTGTTGTGCAGTCTCTTACAAATAGCTTTGGAGAGATGGTTATTGCATGTAACGTAATTGTTATGCGTGTTGATAGCTTTGCTATGATGCCTAACTTCACCTTTGGTGTCGCGATGACAACTTATGCTGGGCAAAACATAGGAGCGAAAAAGATAGATAGAGTTACAAGGGGAACTAAGGATGGAACTATTATAGCAATTGCAGTTTCAGCAGTAATAACAGTATTAATTTTAATATTTGGTAGATTTCTAATGGGTGTATTTACTGATACTTCTGAGCTAGTTGATTTAAGTATGCATATGATGCGTATTCTTGCCATAGGTTATATTGCAATGGCAGTAACTCAGAGTTTATCAGGTGTTATGAGAGGTGCTGGAGATACCATGACACCTATGTGGATTTCATTAATTACTACAGTGATTTTACGTGTACCTATCGCTTATGGTATTGCTTACTTTACTAGAAGTGCGGCTTATCCAACAGGAAGACCAGAATCTACATTTATTTCTTTACTTGTATCATGGACTCTTGGAGCAATTATTACTACGGTTTTCTTCAAGCGAGGTAAGTGGAGAAATAAAGGCTTTGCGGGTGATGATTAGGGTATAATATGATTAATGAAACTCATGACAATTTATAATGAGTTTTATTTTTATTGCATTATAATACCATATTATGATATTATAATCTTGTAGAAATTTAATAGGCAAACCTAAAGAAATTTAGAGACGCAAAGCTATAGGGGCTAAGGGGTTAAAAACTATGTCAGCCAGTTGTCAAAGAGTACATTATACTTTTTGTTTTGTATAGATATGATGAAGATTTATCTTTAATTTTCAAGATAATTTTATGCGATTTCAAGCTACTCTTTTAGAGTAGCTTTTTTTTATGTACTTCTGAGGGCAAATAACTTATCAGGGGGAAATTATAAATGTTAAAAGGAAAGTCGCAGTAGTAAAAGTAGCATTAATGTTAGCTAATTTTACGGCAACGCCAATAAGTGTTGTTGATGATGAACTGCAAGAAAGAAGTGCTGTGGAAGCTGCACAAAATATAGAAATTTGTATTATACTTATAAAGTACAAAAGTTAATTTAAAAAAGTAAGTAATAAACATAAGGGGTTGGGGTAATGAGTAAAAAATTTATTTTAGGGAGTTATGATATAGAATTCAGTGATGGATTTATCAACTATAATGAATTAAGAAAGGAATTTTCAGATTTATCAGTAGAAGGTTATGATGAGTTTATAAAGCTTTATAAAAGTAACTGCTTAAATATAGATGATGTGCATAATGAGGCATTTGGTTTAGGGTGTCAGTGTATTTCTAAAAATGTAGATAGAGCTGTTTCCATATTAATTTCTAAGGATTTAATGCACATTGATAAAAATAACTTTATAAATAAATATTATACTAAATTTTTAATTTGGGAAGATGATTTTGAAAATGTTGATTCTAGGTATAGAGAGATTGTTCTAACTGCTGAGCAGGAAAAGGCATATAGAGATGAGAGAAAAGATTATAGAGGGAGATGGCAAGGCGGAGGTTTTGGGTTAGGTGGAGCTATCGGTGGTGCAATGCAGGCCGGAGCCATGAATATGGCAACAGGTGCAGCTCACTCAGTATTTAACATTGCTGGGAATATGATTACTTCGGTAAGCGTTAGTTCTAAAAAGGATAAGTTATTTGCCAATCAGTCTACCATGGAGGATTTAGCACTAGGTGTTATGGAAAATATTTTTGCTATTCATTATGCAATTATTGATGCACTAAGAGAAAATGGTAATAATACTATAAACCAATATGTAACTGATAGTAATGAAGAAATGTCAAAATCTCTTCTAAATAATTTGAAAACAGGGCATATTCCTAAGGAAAAGGAAGAGGAAATTATAAAAAATATTATACATAATAATCCGTACAATGAGGAGGTTTACCTATTTTTATTAAAAAAATATGGTGATAAGAATCATGGTATTGATGAAATAACAGCATTTTTACATATTAATATAGATAATGAAAAGAATAACATTGTAGAAGAATACTATAGTAGTCTTTCTAAGGATACTGAAGAGGAAACTCTTGAATCTTTAGAGGAGTTTAAAGAATTTGCTGATAATATGAACTTGGAAGATATCTCAAAGTATTTAAATGACTTTGAAACTATTCTAGAGAAACATGATATAAATATAAGAACTGTAGACAGCATACTATTTGAGACCAGGGAAGAAGCTGCTTTAGCGGGTGAGGAGTTTAATGAAATAATTTCAGTAAGAAATGGGGTAGTTCTTAACTCGGAGAAATCTATTAAGGCTGCAATAGATGCTATTGAAGATAAGGAGTATAAAACTATTATTAAGAATAGACATTTAAGTGAGTTAAATAATGAGCTTTTAGCGGCTATTAGATTTGAAGATCAGCTATTTTTAAATGATAACTATAGTATTTCAAGTATTACTGCAGAGGATGATGCGGATAGAGTCATAAATGAGCTTAATGACTTGGTTTTAAGAAGTATGGATTTAGTGAAGAAGAGAATAGTTGAAGTTGAAGAGAAAAGGGCATTTATCATTGAGGAAGCAGATAGGGAGTTTGTAGAAGCTTATTTTAAATCTGTAGTAATATTAAATGAAGCAGACGTAGAAAGAGAAGTAAACAATATTAGAAACCTAGATATTAGAACGGGAAGGGTTAAAGATGAAAAGGCAAATTATGTTTTATTAAGGGCTGAGAAGCTAATAAAAAAACATAATGCTTTATTGGAAAAGGCTATAAAATATGAAATTAGAATGACATCTGTAAAAGTTGAGAAAAAGACTGAGAAGAAGGGTGTGTTTGGATTTATATCTAAGGCCATAGAAAAAGGCGCAAACTTAATTGATGAAATTCAAGAGAAGAGTGAAAAGGAAGCTTGGGACTTCATTACTAGTTGTGGTGATAGAAGTTTAGATAGTATAAGAAATAGATAGTGTAATAAAGTGTAAAATGAAGTTGATAGCATTTGGGTAAAAGCTCACTGTGATATCGGAAACGGAATGATGGCTTGGGAAGATCCAGTAGAAGCTGTTAAGAAGTTAGATCCATACGCATACACTACTCACTTCAAGGATCATATAATAATTGAAGATGGTGATGAATATAGAGTATGTGGAGTTCCAATAGGAACTGGAAACATAGATTTAGATACATGTTTCAAGACTTTAGTAGAAGAGTCTTCATTAACAAGAATAAACATAGAAATGTGTTTCCCATATGCAACATACTTTAAGAGAGAACCTGGTGCAGGTGGAGTTTACGAGGTTGGAGAAGGGGCATTCAAAGTTGAACAGCCACCATATGATTACAATGTAATTAAGCCTTTAGATTACTATTATCCACCAGAGCATTTATTAGAGCAGATGATAGAGGATCAAGCTAAGGGTGTTGAGCAATGCGCTAAATATACATTAGCATTAAGAGATAAATACTGCAGATAATAATTAAATAGTTAAAAAGCACTTTTCCATGAAGGAGAAGTGCTTTTTTTAGACTATTTAATCCGGTTGAAGGGTATTCATTTAGGGAAGGATATGATAAAGTAGAAAACGAAAGTAAAATGTAGAAATGGGGTTTGGCATGAGGAAACATGAAATAGATTGGATAAGAAATATAGCTATTTTAATGCTGTTTCCTTATCACATAGCAGTAATTTTTGATAACATGGGTTCTTTTTTTATAAAGGCTCAGTATACTCATCAAGTTGCAACTATATTTATAGCTAGTACCTTCTTTTGGTATATGCCTCTTTTGTTTTTCCTAGCAGGAGCATCTACATATCATGCATTTGGTAAGAGAAATACTAAGGCATATATTAAGGAAAGATGTTCTAAGCTTTTGTTACCCCTTATAATAGGAATATTAACAGTAGTGCCATCTCAAGTGTACTATGCGTTGCGTTGGAGAGGACAATATACTGGAAATATATTTGAGTTTTATAGAAAATTTCTTTTTAAAGTTACCGATTTTACGGGTACAGATGGAGCTTTCACTCCAGCTCACCTATGGTTTATCATGTTCCTATTTGTAATAAGTCTTATAGCTATACCTATTCTTAAATGGATTAATACCCAACGAGGTGGGAGATTTATAAATTCTGCCAAAAGTAGGTTTTTAAATTATAAAGGATTTTTCCTTGCTTATGGTATATTTATGGTGGCGGAGCTTGTTCCAAGACTTGGTGGTAAGAGTTTGATGCAAAATTTATTACTCTTTATTTTTGGATACATATGCTATAGTGATGAAGAGTTCATGGATAAGATAGAGTTGAAGAGAAGAAAATGTTTAGTGATTTCTATTATAGGAACAGCTATATCTACAATAGTATATGTGTTAGTCTCTAAAGTATTGTCGTCGAGAATGTCTCTTGTGGTGTTAGTAATCTGCACTAATGCAGTTGTAATTCCAGCAATACTAGCTATCATAGGATATGGTAGAAAATTCCTTACAAATAATAATTGGCTTTTAAAGAAGCTAAATGCTCATAGTTTTTACATATATATACTACATCAGCCAATACTAATAGCGTGTGCTTACTATATATTACCTCTAAATATTTCAGGATATATAAAGGTGATATTGATACTTTTAATAAGTTTTGTAGTTACTATGTCAGCTTGTTATCTATTGAGTTTAACACTTAAACTATTTTCAAGTATTATTAATAAGATTATTAGTTATATAGGAAAAACTGAATGAATATAAAAGGAGCAAGCCAATGTGGTTTGCTCCTTTGTTACAATGTAATATTAAAACAACAGACATAATTACTACACCGAACTTTAAGGTTATTCTTTAATATCAATGGCATTTACTGGACATTGGTCTCTTCCATCTTTAGCCCCTTCTTGAAGGTCTGCAGGAATATCTCCGGATATAGCTTCAGCTTTTTCATCATCATTAAACGAATAAACTTCAGGGCAAGTTCCTACGCAAGCTCCGCAAGAAATGCAAGTATCTTGATCAACTATTGCTTTCATATTTGTTCCTCCTTATTAAAATCATATTGACGAACTTAGTATTTACATAAGTTTATTTCATATACATTAAAATGGCGAAAATAATTGAAAGGGAACATAGAAATATGTTCTTTTTATTTATAAAAAATATTACAGTAATTCTTACAAAGTGAAAAAACATTGCTAATTGAAGACAAATAATGTAAGATATACATAAAATAGTATGAAAATTCTGAAAATATATAAACTATGGAATAATTATGTAGCTTTTAAAATAAAATTAATTAAGGAGGGGACTTTATGAAGAAAAAGCTTTTATCAGTTTTAATGTTAACTATGGCTATCCTTTGTTTTGATGCTCTATCATCAAAATCGTTTTTAGATTTTCAACATGAGAGCAGAGAAATCCAAGCTTTGGAATCAAGTGATGTAAGCATTCAACCATATATTTTTTATGATACTTACTTTGAAGGTGAAAATCCTAAAGAACTATTATCCTATAATAAAAATATTTATTTGGCTACAAAGGATATTTTATACAAATATGATTTTTTGTCTAGAGAGTGGAACCTGCTAAAAGAAGGAAAGCCAGTAGAAACAACAATGGGAACTATTAAAGGATTAACATATATGACCATGAAAGATGGGCTTGTAGTTAAGGATTACTTTAAGATTGTTTCAGATATTAATAATGACGGAAAATATGTATATGAATTAAACTTAGATGCAAGCGGTGAATATCAGTGGGAGAGGCTTATAGAAGAAGGAAAGTTTTGCAAAGAACTTGAGGCTGGAACTGATAGCTATTCAATATATAGCTATTATCAGAAAACTATCAATTCTTTAGAGGTTAAATTAAATGATACCGAATATTATTTGAGAAATAATATTTTTTATGCAAGAGAAAAAGATGGGACACCACAGGTTATTAAAGAATATAGCCAAGATGAGGTTAAAGACCTTAATATAGTTAAGTTTGGTGAAAAAATATTTGTCTATGGAAAAAATTGTGGAGTTGAAAAGGTAGAGGTTCTTGGTGAAGAATGTATAGTTAAATATAGTATTACACCTATTGGTACAAATAAAGATATAATGGGTTTAACTTCAGCAGATGGTGGACACAGTTTATTTGCGCTGTGCGGAGATGGAAATGTATATAGTGCAGTACTCCCAAATACATGGATTGCTGACAATGAATCAGAGTTCATATCAGAAATTAAATATAGTAGTAATAAAGAAGACCTGGTGAAAGAGATAGATATTAATAATAATTTATATAAAATAGTAGATTCTTCGGAATGGGGGAAATCTTATATAACTGTTAATGGAAAAATATTAGGAGAAACTATTAGGGACACAAATGGATATCCAGATACCATAAGTCGGTTTAGTGAAGGTGATAATTATATATATGTGTGGAGCAATAAGGCCCAACCTATAAGAATAGATATTAGGGATAGTAGCGTAGTAAATATGGGAGAAAACTCTCTTTTTAGTTATGCAGCTTGCGATTATGAGAAGATAGCTAAGGGTAAGGATGGAAACATATATATTGTAAACGGAGATGAGATATATAGGTATCTAGAGTCGGAAAGATTTTATGACGTGAACTTAAGGGCAACATCTATAGCGATACTAAATGATCAATGCTATGGAATAAATGAAACAGGACTTTATGTGTATAATGGACAAGGCATTTGGGAGTTAATTACAGATGGTAATGTTATTGGTGTGAGGCCAGAAGAGTTACTTGTTATTAATAATATCATTCACTGTTTGTATGAAGGTTCACTTTATAAACTTAATTTGGATAACGAATGGGAACAAATTGATAGTAAAGTAAATATAGGGTTAACATCAGTTTATTATGTAAATGATAAGAGTAAAAAAGTATATTTTGTTGGAAATGGAGAGAAGGAGACTTTCGTTACTATATATGACTACATCCAAAATAAATGGAGTAAAACTAAAGATTTGCCAGATATAAAGCACATTAAATCTATAGCAGTAGAGGAGAACAGCATTTATGTGGGAACACAGTATGTTGCGGAAGGAATTGCATATGTATATAAAAACTGTACATGGTCAGAAATTCTTCCACAGCTTAACTTACAGGGGTATGGAGCTGCGGTAAACTCAGATCTTTTAACATTTAATGATGCTATATATTTTTATATAGATAGTAGCAAAGAAAAAGCTAACTTTGGAGTATGGAAGATGAAAGACGGTAGTGTTACTGAAGTGGATGTAATGGAGGAAAAGGACAGCATATATGAAATTCTAAGAAATCAAGGTTCATTTTCAACTTGTAATGACAGGATTTCATTTATAATTAAGAATGGCCAGGTATTTAGAAAGGTAAGTTAATTTTTAAATAATGTGAGCGTTGAAATATGGAAGGAACTCGAGAGAGTTCCTTTTATCTGTTTATAGCAATTAAACTTAGTTAAGAAAGCATTAGTTCTAAATATCTATTTATACTTGATTCAAGCTCATCAAGGACAATAAATTTAGACTCCCGTATTGATTCTTGACCCATAGTAAATACAAGAACTGTTGGGGCTATGAATACTGAGTATTCAGCAGAGAGTTGAGGGCTTTCACCTATATCTAGATAGACAGATTTTACAGCAGGGTATTTTGACAACATATTAGCTACTTTCCAAAGTAGATCAAAGCTACCTCAGAAGTTTTTACCAGTGAAAAAGCATAGTAGTAAGTCAGAAGAATGTATTAAGTCTTGCAATTCTTCTTTTGAAGTTAATTTTTTCATTAGTTAGTCTCCTTTGATTAATTATTATATCTATATTTCTATAATAGAAACCCTTACACATAAGAAAGCTGTAAAAGATTTGAAATGTAGTAAAGAGTTAATAAATATAATACAATTATAATATGAAAAATAGATAATACTATTAAAAGTTTTATTAAGTAGGAGTATTAAGATGAGAATTTTAGTTGCAGATGGGTCAGCACAGGAAAATGGATTTAGTAATGAAATCTGTTATGAAAGTGGTATAGGTAATGGATATGGAACGGGTCAAGGAAATGGTAGAACAATGAGAAATGGTGGATGTAGATAGGTAAATAATATTTGTAAGCAAAGAGTTCTAGAGGAATCTAGAACTTTTTATGAAATTAATACTAATTTACAACTTAAAGTTTTATATATTGATTTAATTTCCGTATATTGGTAAAATATGGTATAATAAAAATAAAGGGGATATATATGGAGAAAATACAGTATAAGGATTTTGTTGATGAAGTATATCATCTTGGTGAAAGAGAAGAGTTTAGAAGAACGTTCAACGGAATGGAAATATTAAAAGATAAATTGAATAGTAAGCGAAACGAATATAGTAAGCAGCTATTTAAAATAGAAGTTAATTTTTTTAGTAAATAGATGGTTTAAGAAAGGGTTCTTAGCCATATAAATAAGTATAGGATATAAATTTGGGAATTTGGAGGAGAAGTAAGGGAGATGGAAAGATTAATGTATTGTGTAGATTGTCATCGAATATTTTCTAATGCCAATAACTGTGAATACTGTTGCTCATATAACATAAAAGAATTGAGAAGAGGAACATCTATCAATGTTATAGGTACTAAGATTAAGGGGAAAGTTTATAACTATAAGAATAACTTAGTTAGTGTTATAGTATTAACTGAGGATCACCAAAGAGTTATTAAGATTTATGATGCCAAGAAAATTAAAAAGATATTATAAACTATTGGCACATTGAGCGGAAATGCTAAGGCGTGTTTCCGCTATTTTTTATTATCCTATAATTATGTAATTAAGAATTAAGTTGGAAACTAGGGGAGTTTCGTTTAAAGGTTTTCTATAAATAAGGGGGTATGTTAATGGATACAAAATTGAGAGTTGCTCAATACGGTTGTGGTAAGATGTCTAAGTATTTGATGAAATATGTTTTTGATAATGGTGGAGAAATTGTTGCAGCATTTGATGTGAACGAAAGTGTCATAGGTAAAGATATTGGAGAAATAATTGGTATAGAAAATAAGGGCGTTAAGATTTTACCAGCTAGTAAGGCAGGAGATATATTTGATATGTTAAAGCCGGATGCATGTATAATTGCGACTATGAGCACTATGGCTGATGTTAAGGATGCTTTTATGACTTGTGCTAGAAATGGTGTCAATGCTATTTCTACCTGTGAGGAGTCACTTTATCCTTGGAATTCATCACCTGATATAACTAAGTCTATAGATAAGGTTGCAAAGGAAAATAATTGTACAATCTGTGGAAGTGGATATCCTGATTTATTTTGGGGAACGCTTATATCTACTTTAGCAGGAGCTTTAAACAAAATTACTAAGATTAAAGGAAGTTCAAGCTACAATGTAGAGGACTATGGAATTGCGCTGGCTAAAGGTCATGGTGCAGGACTTAGTCTTGAGGAATTTGAAAAGGAAATCGGAAATTATAATAATCTTTCATCCGACGAAATAAAGAGGTTAGTGGAAAAAGGTGAATATATACCTTCATATATGTGGAATCAGAATGGGTGGATTTGTTCTAAATTAGAACTTACACCAATCTCTCAAATTCAAAAATGTGTGCCACATACTTATAGTGAGGATTTGAAGTCCAGTACTCTTGGAATAACAATCAAAGCTGGAGAAGCTACAGGGATGTCGGCTATAGTAACTACTGAAACGAAAGAAGGTATTACTATAGAAACTGAATGTATAGGGAAGGTTTATAGTCCAGAAGAGTTTGATAAAAATCAGTGGACTATTGAAGGCGAGCCAACTACTACACTCATCGTTAATAGACCTGATACAGTAAAACTTACTTGCAGTATCATAGTTAATCGTTTACCACAACTAATAAATAGTGAAGCAGGATATGTTACAACTGATAAGATGGGAGTAAATGAGTATAGGAGCAAGTCACTACACGCCTATGTAAAATGAAATATGGATTTATCTTTCAGCAAAAAATGAGCAGTAGTTGTTTTACCAATGTCATTAAGTTAAGACTTTGTGGCATTAATACCCAAAGAGACAAGTATG
>DALZNT010000055.1:0-23168 GCA_032005505.1 Clostridium sp.
CTACCCTTACTTTTCACATCTAAAATTATAGATGCCTTCTCTTTCACCTCAAGAGTTTTATTTTCTAGCTTGTATTCAAAGTCCTCATTATTAGCTACTTTTGTTCCTCTCACATATGCATAGTATTCTAGAGACTCTGCTCTATCTATAGTCTTTTCACCAGTTAATTTACCATTTTCAGCAGTTAAAGGTATCTCCTCATGTAAATCTCCTTGATTAATGATTAAAGTTCCACCTAAATCATTAATTTCAGTGTTATCCTTAGGTACTATAGAAACCGTTAATTTATCTCCTCTTGTAATTATTTTTGTATTGCCTTCTTCATCATAATCAAATGGTGGATAATCATTAATTGATATAATAATTTCTGTAATAGCAATTATTCCCCCATTTCCATCCTTAGCTATATACCTAATGACATCTTGACCTGGCTCACTTCCTATATAGGAGTCTTCAAAGATCCCTTCCTGTCCATCAATATTTAAAGTTGCTCCATTTCTCTGAATAAAGGCTCCTTCAGGAATTTTCTCTTCTCCACAATCTATGTTCATCCGAAACTCCCTTGGTATATTTATAGGAACACTTAAGTAATTTGAAGAATTGCCTATTATATTAATCTTGCCTTTACTCTTACCTTGGATTATAACTGTAGCATCACTTTGCCCTTGTGCAACAATTTCTATCTCACTGAAAACACTATTTCCAAATTTATAAATATAATATAATTCTCCTGATTTTGTAGGATTAATAGTGCTTCCATTGGATGTTACCTTTATACTAGGCTGTATATTATCCGCAGCTGCCACATTGATTATTACTTCCTCAATCATTGAGTTTAGCTTTATTTTTTCATTTTTCTTATTTAGTGTTGAATAATTTTCTATAGTAATAAAATCATTTTCTAAACCAATAATTCTGGTAAGAGCATCAAACAACTCATTAGCATTTCGTCCATTTCTAAATGACCCACCTGTTTTCATAGCAATATTATTTAGAAATACACTCTCAACTTCATCTGATAAAGCTACCCCATGAACCTGTATATTTAATTTCTTAGCTTTATCTGATAATTCATTAAGCTGCTCCCCATGGTTTGGCGCTAATCCTTCTCTTGCTGTCTCCACTCCATCAGACAAAATAATTATTGTCTTATTTCCATGAACCCCTTGCAGCTGTTCTATTGCCTTTTTTAAACCATCCTTCATATTGGTATAGTCTTCATCAAAATTTACATTTCTTATTAGTTCCTTTATTTCTTCAAAGTCCTCAGACCCCTCAATATCTTTTAGTACCTTTATTTCCTCACCAAATGTAATAATCCCCACTCTAGCTTCTCCTTCATCAAGACAATCCAAGGTCATATTGCTGGCAACCTTAGCTAGCTCGCCAATTCCAGAGGCCATACTCCCTGAATTATCAAGAAGTATTATAATATTTTTCATAGGTTCTTCTGCCTTTACTTGCCGTCCACCATATAACACTATACTAAAAAAGACCAAAGAAAATATAATAATTACACAATACTTCATGCCCTTGGAGTTAAAAAGTTCCATGGAAGGTCACCTCCCTATATGTTTACTATATATTTTTATGTTTGTAATCCTCAATAAATTACATATAGAAGATTAATGAATAATGAAACATAAAAAAAGGGGCTGTATCAGAATGAACTTTTTTGTTCATTCCTGATACAGCCCCTTTATCATGTTTCATATTATTTATAGTGGTAAATCTTTTTTAGTAAATCTTATCGCTCCTACTGTATATAGAAGAATTCCTATTCCAGCGAGAATTAAATTTGAAGAAAGCACTCCATTAGACCCTGCTACAATCTTGTCTCCCGGAAATAAAGTAAATATAGTGCAGTATTTTAAATAATCCATTTTCTCTCCCATATTAGCTATCATTTGAATTAAATAGAATAAAATTGGCAATCCCGCTCCTAATGCAAAATAACCCTTTGATTCATTAAATAGACAAGCTGCCAAAAATGCTATTCCACTTATAACTAAGTGTAATAAAAATATACTAATATTTAGTTGAAGATACTTTTGTATATCTAGCTCTCCAGGAAACATAGCTGTACTTGAAACCAGGCCTATAGCTGTAATAATTGCTAATAAAAGAGCTATACTTAGGACTGTTGATACTAGTTGTGTTATTATGATTTTTCTTCTTGTGTTTGGAGTTGCAAGTAATAATGCCATAGATCCATTATCTATATATTTCATAACAAACTTATTTATAAGAATAATTTCAAAAACCATTGGAATAATTAACATTATGAAGCCGTAAAGATAAGTATTTATAAAAGCTATTAATGTCCCAGTTGAACCTGACATCCCTACTGCAGACATTATTCCTGGCATCATCTCCTGATACTGATTTAACATTTCCGCCATAGCAGGGTCAAACATATAAATAATAACCGTAGTGTACATAGTTAGTACCGCTAAGAATATAATTGCAAGCTTCCCGGCAGAAATCATATTTCTCTTAAATAATGGTAAAGAAATCATTATCTTTCACCTCCATAATAATGTAAAAAAATTCCCTCAAGAGTTTCCACCTTAACATCTAAATTTTTTACCTGATAATTTGTTATAACTTTTAAAAAGTCTAGTATTTCTCCTTGAACCGCCACAGTAACTTCACTGCCACTTCCATCAATTATATTAATTTCTGGGTTCTCATTTTTAAACTTATTTACCTCATTATTAGACCCAAAATCCACAATGTAGAACTTGCTTTTTTTTGCCTTTAATGTGTCCATATCTTCAACGGCAACAATTTTTCCATCTTTAATAATTGCAGTTCTATCACAGGTACGCTCAATTTCTTCAAAGATATGAGAAGACATTAAAATAGTTTTTCCCTTGTTCTTCTCCTCTAAAATTAATTCCACAAAACGATTTTGCATCAAAGGATCTAGTCCACTAGTTGGCTCGTCCAAGATGATAATATCTGGATTGCTCATAAAAGCACAGATAATTCCAATTTTCTGCTTCATACCTTTAGACATCTTTTTAATTTTGCCCTTAGGGTCTAGTTCAAAACGCTCCATAAGCTCATACATCTTAGACCTATCCTTAAGACCTTTCATTGAAGCAATAAATTCCATCATCTGCTTTCCAGTTAAATCGTCTAAAAAAGCAATTTCTCCTGCTAGATATCCTAACCTTTCTTGAATTTTAGCTGCATCCTTGTAACAATCCATCTCCTCAATATAACAACTTCCACTATCAGGTCTAATAAATCCAAGTAAATTTCTAATTGTAGTAGTCTTACCAGCTCCATTAGGACCTAGAAAACCAAAGACTTCACCCTTTTTTACAGATATATTCACATTAAATATACCTTTTCCCTGGCCATAATCTTTGGTGATATTCTTAACCTCAATGATGTTATTCATATATAATCCCTCCTATATACCAAAATGGTCAATGCCATTAATTTAATTGTAAGGGCATTAACCATTTTTGAGAAGACCCAAATCTTCTTATATGCTAATTTATTTTCTTAATGCTTCCGCTGGTTCTGTACGAATCAATCTGCTTCCAGCTATTATTCCAACTGTAAATATCATAACAAATGTAAGGATTACTGAAAACATAATCTGTGATCCCTTTAAAATCAAGGAAACTTCTAAGACTTTATCAGCTATAATTGAGGCCACAACTAAAAGTATTAGATTACTAATTATTGCTGTAGCTGATAAGAGGAAATTCTCCCCTACTAGAATATTTCTAATCCAGCCTCTATGATATCCTAGGGCTGACAATAACCCAACTTCTCTGAATCGACCATTGGTTAGTTTAATTAGAAGCATAGCTGAAATAAATAATCCAATTATAAGAATTAGAATTGAAAGTGCTAAAAATAAACGATTAAGACTCTCAAAAGTACTTTGTAGTGCTTCTACTTGTTTAACTGCAGTCTGTGCACTTATATCCTGACTTTTAAGTCTATTATTAACTTCTATTACATCTTCAAACCCCTTCATATCAAAAGAAAATGAAAATGCCTCTTCAGTTGATTTATCTTTATAAAAGTTTTGCTCAACGTCAGAGCTTATGAAAAAATCATCATAACCTGCATTATAGATTCCACTTATTAAAAGCTGAACTTCTTTTCCATCTATTTTTAGTTTTAACTCTTCACCTATTAAAGCTTGTATATCTTTATTAAACTTTTTCGCAAGGCTTGGTGAAAGTGCAATCTCATTTTTATTTTTTCTAGGCATAACTCCATAGGACATATTCTCTGTGGTCTTTGGCATAGGAATCTTTTCCGCCATTTCTACTGTATTTTCACCAGAACTAAGAGTTATATCCTCAAGAATGTATTGATAATAAGTTTCTTCTACACCATCATCTTTTGATATTACATCAAAATCTTCCTTTAGATTGTCCCCTCTTACATATCCATTGTTAAAAGCAGTATTTTTCATTTTAAAATCTTCAATGGACTGCTTCATAATATTTTTTGATGAAGTGGATAATGCAAAGGCTCCTACACCTATGGCAATAGCTAAACTCACAGCAAAATATTTTTTAAAGTGTACCTTATAATTTTTGATTGCTCGATGAAAAGTTCGTGTTTTTTCGTTCTTTTCAGCCTTTACTGCACCCCCCCTAGTTTCAGTTATAGATATTTCCTCTATTAGCTCCTCTATATATCCTTCATCTTCAGTAGTTTCTTGGATAATATGAATCTTACCATCCACAATAGATATTATATCATCAGCAAAATCACATATTTTTTTATCATGGGTGATGATTACCACAAGACGCTTTTTTGAAAGTTCCTTTAACAGCTTCATAATCTGATTTGAAGTTTCTCTATCAAGAGCACCCGTTGGCTCATCTGCAAAAATCACATCTGGATTATTAATTAAAGCTCTAGCTATTGCCACACGCTGCTTCTGACCTCCAGAAAGATTCTCAATTAACCCCTCTGCCTTAGACTCAATTCCAAGATTTTTTATAAGTCTTAAAGCCTCTGCTTCATTTTCTTCTTTAGCTTTACCATTTAGTTCTCCAGCAAGAAGAATATTCTCTAAAACTGTATATCCTTTAAGCAGATGATAATTCTGAAATACAAAACCTACATTATTCTTACGATATTCACATAGCTCCCAAGGTTTTAAGCCAGTAATAGTATTTCCTCCAACGAGAATCTTCCCTTCATAATCTGTATCAAATCCAGCTAAAAGATTTAAAAGTGTAGTCTTTCCACAACCTGAAGCTCCAAGGACACATGTAATTCCTCTATTTCTAAACTTATAACTAGTTTCTTCAAGGACAACTTGATTTCCATACCGCTTAGTTATATTACTAATCCCTATCATTTATCTATCCCCCGATTTTAAACATTTCTCTTCCTTAACAAAGCTATTTATGAAAATTGTAATTCCAGCACAAATTAAAGCTATTACAAATATGCTTATTCCTCCAAGTACTAGAGAAGTAGCATTTAAGATTTCAGCACTGAAAACTGCCTTAAGTACTTTATTCGTAAGGGGTGAAGCTATGATAAATACAACTACTGTAAGAATTCCTATGACTATATATTCTGCAAAACTCACCGTAGAAATTTCTTTCCTACTATATCCACTTACCTTATATATAGCTATTTCTTTTTTACGCATAACAGCGGTGATTGCTGCAACGGCAAGAGCTACAAATACAGCAAGCACTGAAATTAACACTACTGCTGAGCCAGACTGCTCCTTTGTTCGTGATTGTAAACGAACCATATCCTCAATTAATTCAAAATATCCAAGAGGAACTATTCCCTGAGCATTTAATTCATCTTTAATGCTAATAACGTCCTCTGGAGTTTTTGCCCTTAATATTAAATTCATACTTTCATTATCCAATTCAGCTTGTTCACGCATTTTAATAACTGATTCCTTACTAAAGAAAAAAGCATCATCTACAGTAAACTTATTTATTTTCCCCATATCCTCATAGGACGCAGTTGTATCCGCAACCCCAGAAATTGTAGCTTTAGCATTAACCTTCTTTAAAACTGGCTTACCAGTATCCCAGTTATAAATCTCTGCATTAAAATCTATTTCTTTTCCGATTGCATCATCATTTTTTAATCCCATATTCTTTACAAAGCTTTCAGGAACAACAACCTCATTACCATTTTCTGAAGGCATGTCTCCAGCAACCAGCTTATTCAATATTGGTGAACTACCACCGCCTTGAATATTAACCTGCTTTCCTTCAATCGTTATAGAAATATTATCAAAAGGCTGTAAAAAAGCAACATAATCTACCCTATCATCCTTTACATACTTATCATAGAAGCCTGAAATATCTTGTTCAACATCTCCATTAGGCTTATTATTTTCTGAATCATCTGTACCCGATGCACTTGTAAAGCTTGAAATTATACTAACATCTAAGATTGTATTTCCGTATTCACTATAAAGCTTCTCAAATGCCTTTTCACTATCACCTTGAATACCTCCACCTGCACTAACAATTAATAGATTTGCTGATATAAAAATTGTTAGAAGTAAGGCTGCATATCTTCCAATACTGCTTTGTACATTTTTCTTTGCTATGGAGAAGGCTTTTCCAAAAGAAAATGAACTCTTCTTTATGCTTTCCTTTGAAGAATACTTTTCATTAACTTTCCCCCTTTGAACTACGTCAATAAGTTCTCCCTTATCAAGTTCAAAAGCAGTGCTGCCATCCTCAATAAGTGACGTATCATGGGTTACCACAATAACAGTTTTCGTCCTGGAAAGCTGCTTTAAAATATCCATAGTTACAGCTGCCGATTTAGGATCAAGAGCCGCCGTTGGTTCATCAGCTATAATAACCTCTGGATTTTTAATTAATTCTCTGGCTATGGCTACACGCTGTTTTTGCCCTCCAGATAACTCTTTTACCTTCTTACTTGAAAAACTAGATATTTTCATCTGCTTCATTACTTTTTCTATTATTTCATCTGAAGCCTTATCTTTAAGAAAAAGTGGCAGCTTTATGTTATCAAATACTGAAAGCTCCTCTATAAGGTTAAAATCCTGCCATATAAAACCAAAGTCATGTCCATAGTAAAGACTTTTTTCTGAACTTGTAAGAGATTTTACACTTTTATTATTATAAAAGACTTCACCTTCAAAATCCTGATCCATACCTGATAAAAGTTTTAGTAATGTAGTTTTTCCACTTCCTGAAGCTCCTATTATAAAATTTAGTCCTGTTCCTATTTTCATTGAAACATTTTTAAGGGCATATTCATCCCCGAATTTTCTTGATACATTTCTTATTTCAAACATTTTAATCTCCTTTCGAATCTCTTCGTTGATGTTATTGTATAATAACCCTTGTAAAATCCGTGTTAAGTCAAAAATTCTTTTCTTAACACGGATTTAATTATAGCTATGCTATAATTAGATGCAAGGTGGTGAAAATATGAGAATCTTAGTTGTAGAAGATGAACTTGACTTATTAGAGTCCATAGTAGAAGGACTTAAAATAGATGGCTATGCTGTGGATGGCTGTGACAATGGCAAAGATGCTTATGAAATGGCATTTGTTGAAAACTATGATTTAATTGTGTTAGATTTAAACCTTCCAGGAATGGACGGCATTGAAGTTTTAAAAGAAATTCGTAAAATAAATATTGAAATAAAAATTTTAATTCTTACAGCCAGAACCCATATTAAGGATAAGGTTAATGGTTTAGACCTTGGGGCTAATGATTATCTGACAAAACCCTTTCACTTTGAGGAATTAGAGGCTAGAATACGCTCCCTATTACGGAGAAAATTTATACAGCAGGATGTGATTTTATCATGTGGAAAATTATTGCTTGATACCTCTGCACGTATTGCTACTTTGAATGAAGAACCTTTAGCTCTTACTCGTAAAGAGCTTTCAATTTTAGAATATTTTTTACTGAATAAAGGAAGAGTTATTAGTCAAGAAGAACTAATTGACCATGTTTGGGATAGCAATGCAGATAGCTTTAGCAACGTGATAAGAGTCCATATTGCATCTCTTCGAAAAAAACTTAGAGAAGCTTTAGACTATGACCCTATTGGAAATAAAATTGGCGAAGGCTATTTTATTAGAGAGGAGAGTACTAATAATGAGTAGGTTATCTATAATGATGAATAAAGTATCGCTCCGCATGAGACTTACTATTTTTATTACTGGCCTTTTAGTAATTTCATCTATGGCCTTAACTAGTATAATTAATTTTTCAGCTATTAAAATGGCTAGTCAAATAGAGGCCAGCATTGTTACACCTGCAATTCCTTTTTACCCAGCCATTGAAGAGACTCCCTTTGAAAATGGTACCCCAGCTCAAGGAACATCTGAGCCTATTCATAAGGTAAAACGTAATTTTTATTCTGAAAGTTTATTAGCCATGTTGTTTGTCATTGCAGGTGGTGGTTTTTTTACTTGGTATATGGCAGGTAAAACTCTAGCTCCTGTTAAGGATCTCAGTGTACAAATTAAAAATATTACTGTACATAACCTTGCTAAAGAAATAACTGTTCCTCCAACCAAGGATGAAATTGCTGACTTAACAGAATCTTTTAATGAAATGACAGGAAGGATTTCTGAAGCCTTTGAATCCCAAAGACGATTTTCAGCAAGTGCAGCTCACGAACTTAGAACTCCTCTTGCAGTCCTTCAGACAAAGGTGGATGTATTTAAAAAGAAAAGTGTTCACAGCACTGAAGAATATGAAGGTTTAATTAATGTAATATCAGCTCAAACTGAAAGATTATCTAACCTTATTAAAGATCTATTGAATATGACCTGTGTGGAAGAAAACCCAATAAATGAAGAGGTAGATTTGTATTTGGACCTTTCTGACATAATAGAAGAGCTACAGCCTATTGCAGATAAAAGAAAGGTTTCTTTAAATCTTAATGCTGTTGACCTCTCTGTTTACGGTAATAGTAGCCTCCTACAACGTGCTTTTTATAATCTTATTGAAAATGCTATAAAATATAATACTCCTGGTGGCAGCGTTTCAGTAAATCTTTCAAATACAAATGGTAATGTATTAATAACTGTAACGGATACTGGAATAGGAATACCTGAAGACATGAAATTCCAAATCTTTGAGCCATTCTTCAGGGTAGATAAATCTCGCTCCCGTGAGCTGGGTGGTGCAGGTCTTGGACTATCCATGGTAAAAACTATTTTAGATAATCATGGTGGTACAATAAGTGTCAAAGATAATATACCTAATGGAACAATCTTTGAAATCATCTTGAAAAATGTAGTAAAATAAAAAAAATTATTTATTAACATTCTAAAATCATGACTTAATATTTTAATTTACTACAAATCAAAGCACCTCCGTGGTTTTAATTCACGGAGGTACTTTATTTTATTTCACAACAATTCCTAATTCTTTCGCAATTTCTAAGTTAACCTTTAAAACATTAACTGTCTCTTCTCCAAAGATTCCTAAAAATTTTCCTCTAGTATTATCTGCTACAAATTCATTTAGTTTACTTTCTTCAAGTCCAGTAGCATTAGCTAGTGCTGGAATTTGTACCTTTGCAGAAGCAGGTGAAATATGAGGATCAAGACCTGAACCTGAAGCAGTTAACAAATCTGTTGGAATATCTTCCTTTTTAATCTCTGGATTATTCTCTAAGAATTCTGCTATATCACCTTCAACTCTTGCAATTAAATCGCTGTTAGTTGGTCCATAATTAGCAGAACCTGATGCAACTCCACCATAGGTTCCATCTTCTTTCTCTTCCTCAGTGTAAGTATTATAGTTTACAGCTGATGGACGGCATTTCATAAATCTTGTATCCTGAAAATCTTGTCCTACTATCTCTGAACCATATGCGATGCCATTTATTTCTATAACACTTCCATTTGCCTTATAGGGAAGTATCGCCTGACTAATTCCTGTTAGAAGTAAGGGATATCCTATTCCACATATAAGCAGTAATACTACTACAAAAACTACAGCTTTCTTAACTTTTTTTAGTATTGAAACCATTATCATTTCCTCCATTTACATTATACTTACTCTTAGCATTAAAATTAAGGGATATATTACTCCATATATAAATCATAAATTCCTTTACTTTAGGTGATACCTTAGGGCACTCATGATTTAGTAGGTGAAACTTACTCCTAAAAACGCTGTGAGTAGGAGTTTCCTTATTAAATGCTGAACCCATTTATATTGCCTCCCTTTATAATCCAATCATCTTAAGAATTGGAGCAATTATCATGTCTATGATTTTAATACCGATAAAAGGTGTTATAACTCCACCAAGACCATATATTAGTATATTGTTTCTTAGCATTTTGCTAGAGCTCATAGGTTTATATTTAACGCCTCTCATTGCAATCGGTATAAGAGCTGGAATGATGATTGCGTTAAAGATGAGAGCTGAAACAATTGCACTATAGGTTGTAGAAAGTTTCATGATATTTAGAACCTGCATCTCTGGAATAACTAACATGAATATTGCTGGAATTATTGCAAAGTATTTTGCAATATCATTAGCTATACTAAATGTTGTTAGCGCCCCTCTAGTTATTAATAATTGTTTACCTATCTCTACTACTTCTAGAATTTTTGTTGGGTCTGAGTCTAGATCAACCATATTCGCTGCTTCTTTTGCAGCAGAAGTACCACTATTCATGGCAAGTCCAACATCTGCTTGTGCAAGGGCTGGAGCATCATTTGTACCGTCACCAGTCATAGCAACCAACTTACCTTCTTCCTGTTCTTTTTTAATTGCTTTTATTTTGTCCTCTGGTCTACACTCTGCTATAAATCCATCAACCCCGGCTTCTTGAGCTATTGTTGCTGCAGTAAGTGGGTTATCTCCTGTGCACATTATTGTTTTTATTCCAATTTCACGAAGTCTTGCAAATCTCTCTACTAATCCAGGTTTTATAGTATCCTTTAAATAAATTACACCAAGAATTGTTTTATTTACACATACAACTAATGGAGTACCTCCTAATTTTGAAACTTCACTTACACGATTATATAAATCTTTAGGAATAACTCCACCTAGATTTTTTGCATACTCAGTAATAGAATCATAGGCACCTTTTCTTACTTTTGTACCATCTTTTAAATCAATTCCACTCATACGGGTTTGAGCTGTAAACTCTAAAAAGTCACTATTTCCAAACTCATTTCTATTAAAGTTTGGTTGCTTATTTACACCGAGATCTACAATAGATTTTCCTTCTGGAGTATCATCACCTAAAGAACAAGCTATAGAATACTTAATTAAATCTTTCTCTGCAGCCCCACCTACTGGAATAAATTGTGCTGCTAAACGGTTCCCGAAAGTAATAGTTCCTGTTTTATCAAGAATCATTGTATCAACGTCACCACAAGCCTCTACAGCTTTTCCTGACATAGCAATCACATTAAATCTAGTTACCCTGTCCATTCCTGCTATACCAATGGCAGAAAGAAGTCCACCAATTGTTGTAGGAATTAAACATACAGTTAAAGCTATTAATGTTGGAACTTCAACATCAACTCCACAATATTTAGCAATTGGAGAAAGAGTTACAATAACTATTAAAAATATAATAGTTAAACTAACAAGTAAAGTATTAAGAGCTATTTCATTAGGTGTCTTTTGACGAGATGCCCCCTCTACCATCGCAATCATTTTGTCTAAGAAAGATTCTCCGGGTGAAGATGTAATTTTAATCTTCAACCAGTCACTGACAACAGTAGTTCCTCCTGTAACAGAAGCAAAGTCTCCTCCACATTCCTTAACAACTGGTGCAGATTCTCCTGTGATAGCAGATTCATCAACGGAAGCAATTCCATCTATAACCTCTCCATCATTAGGTATTATTTCACCAATTTTCACAAGAACAACATCATCCTTTTTAAGGTCATTTGCGTTTATAATCTCTTCTTTTCCCCCATCAAGGATAATTCTTGCCTTTGTATCCTTTTGGGTTTTCTTTAAACTAGCAGCTTGAGCCTTTCCTCTTCCTTCAGCAATAGCTTCTGCTAAGTTGGCAAAAAGGATAGTAATAAATATTATTATTGAAACAATTAAGTTGTATGCTCTAAGATTTTCGCCACTGTTTCCAAATAATGTTGGGAATATGGAAAGGATTAGTGTGATCACAAATCCCACTTCAACTACGAACATAACTGGATTTTTCATCATATATCTTGGGTTTAATTTAACAAAGGAACTTACTACAGAGGATTTTAAAATATCCTTTGTGATAAACTTTGCTGATTTATTTTTACTCATTAAAATGCCTCCTTATTTCCAAAGCGTTAAGTGTTCTGCTACTGGTCCTAATGATATTGCAGGGAAGAAGGTTAAAGCAGCAATGATTAAAACTATCATTACAAGAGCTATTGTAAAGGTAGAATCATCTGTTTTAAGTGTTCCTACTGTTTCATTAACCTGTGATTTTTTCATTAGAGAGCCTGCAACTGCTAATTGAAGAATTATTGGAATATAACGTCCAAAGAACATTACTAAACCTGTGCTAACATTCCAGAAAACAGTGTTGTCCATAAGTCCTTCGAAGCCTGATCCATTATTGGCAGCAGCAGAAGAGAACTCATAAAGCACCTGCGAAAGCCCATGGAATCCTTCATTACTTATTCCCGCTAGTCCAGCTGGGATAGCTACAGCAAGTGCTGAGAAACTTAAAATAAGCAATGGATGCACAATTATAGCAAGCGCAATTAACTTCATTTCTTTTCCCTCAATCTTTTTTCCAAGATATTCAGGAGTACGACCAATCATAAGTCCACATATAAATACGGTAAGCATTGCATACATTGCCATATTCATAAATCCTACACCTTTACCACCAAATACAACATTTAGCATCATATTAAGTAATGGCACCAAACCACCTAATGGAGTAAGAGTATCATGCATGTTATTTACAGTTCCTGTAGTAAATGAAGTTGTAACCGTCGTAAATAGTGAAGATTGCGCTATTCCAAATCTTACTTCTTTCCCTTCCATACTCCCCATAGATTGATTTAGTCCAACTTCAGCTAAAGCTGGGTTACCTGCACTTTCTGAGAAGAAGCATACACTAAGTCCTATTAGGAAAATGATTGACATAGCAATGAAAATGCTTCTACCTTCTCCTCCAAAGAAAACCCGTTTTACCTTAGCTTTCTCCGATAAAACGCCCTGTTCTTTTTTACGATAGTAAACCATATGTCCAAAGGCAACTACGCAAGCTCCTGGAAGAACCATCATAGATAGCAACTCTAGTAAGTTTGAAATTATAGTTGGATTTTCTAGTGGTGTAGATGAGTTTGCACCAAGGAAACCTCCACCATTTGTTCCTAAGTGTTTAATAGATTCAAGTGATGCTATTGGTCCCATTGCTATATCTTGATATTTGCCTTCAATTGTTTGTACTGTTTTATTACTAGAAAGAGTTTGAGGAACTCCTTGTCCTACAAGTAATAATCCTACTACTATTGAAAGTGGAAGAAGTACTCTTGTTATTATTTTTACTACATCAACGAAGAAATTACCCATAGCTTTCTTTCCTGCGATACCACGAATGAATGCTATACAAGCAGCATATCCACTAGCAGCAGAGGTAAACATCATAAATGTAATAACAGCCATTTGACTTAAATAAGATAGTCCTGACTCACCAGCATAGTGCTGAAGGTTTGTATTTGTCATAAAACTAATAACTGTATTAAAAGAAAGTGTCGGCTCCATTGCACTAATTCCATTTGGATTAAATATTGGTAGTGCCTGTAGTCTAAGGATTAAATAACCAACGCCAATCATAACTATATTGGTAAGAACTAAAGCCGATGTATACTGTTTCCAGTTCATACTCTTATCTTCAATTCCACAAACACGATATATTGCTTTATCTACTCTATTAAAAATTGGATCAGCAAAAGTTTTTTTATTATCCGCTATATGGTATAAATATTTACCTATTGGAATAACTAATAAAATAAAAATACATAATGTTAAAAATATCTGAAACATATTTATCCCCCTAATTTAAAATTTCTCTGGATTTATAAGAGCATACAAAAGATATCCTCCCAATCCCACAATTATCATTCTCAGTAACAACATCTAAGTCACCCTCCCTATTTACTTATTTCGTGGTCACACCACTTAATTAGCATCCCAATTGCCACAATGGATACGACAAATATTCCAACTATTAAAAAATCCATCATTTTTGCATCCCTCCTTATGCCTTACACATTAAGCTTAATACTTTTTAAATTAAGGTAGTGTTAATTTGAATATAAAGATATAAAGAGTTCATTAAGATTTACCCCTCCTAAAAACTCTACATATATAAATTATTTATTTTTATCTATATACTATTTATTTCAACCTCCTTGGGTTGTTTTACATTATTCCCCAATATCATCTTAACAACTTCTTAACATCACCATAAAAATCATAATGCTATATTTATATTTTCTATATTATAATTAGTAATATATATTTGTATATTTAAATTAAAAATGGTATATATGTATTAATATGCATTGATTTAGAATCGAGGGGAACTTTTTTATGAATGATTATCGTCCTGACCCAGAAATGTTACTCGAAAAAATCAACAAACAAGAAGAAAATCAATCGATGGGTAAATTGAAAATTTTTTTTGGTTACGCTGCCGGAGTTGGTAAAACATATGCCATGCTTGAGGCTGCACACATAGCTAAAGATTCTGGAATAGATGTAGTCGCTGGCTATGTAGAACCTCACAGCCGCCCTGAAACCAGTGAACTTCTAAATGGATTAGAAGAGTTGCCTACTTTAAAGGTTAAAAGAAGAGGTATTCAATTAAATGAGTTTGATATAGACTCTGCTATAAAACGTAATCCCGACTTAATCCTAGTAGACGAACTTGCTCATACTAATGCTTATGGATGCCGTAATTTAAAGCGATATCAAGATATTGAGGAACTGCTTAAGGCTGGAATAGACGTTTATACTACAGTAAATGTTCAGCATATAGAAAGCCTTAATGACATGGTTTATCAGATTACTAGAATTGAAGTGAATGAACGTATTCCTGATAAAGTTTTAGACGCTGCAGACCAAATTGAGCTGGTTGACATTGAACCTGAAGCTTTAATTACTCGATTAAACAGTGGAAAAGTTTATAAGAATGTTCAAGCTAAAAGAGCACTACAAAATTTTTTCACCATAGAAAACCTCATCGCTCTTCGTGAAATTGCTCTTCGCCGTACTGCTGATCAAATAAACAAGAAGTCTATCGATGAAAGTATGGCTACAGCCCATCAATATTACACCAATGAACATATACTAATCTGTTTATCCAGTTCCCCTTCCAATTCTAAAGTTATTCGAACAGCTTCTAGAATGGCCATGGCTTTCCATGGAGGCTTTACCGCACTATTTGTTGAAACCCCTGCTACGAAAGAGCTTTCAGGTGATAACAAAACACGGCTTAGATCTAATTTAAAATTAGCAGAACAACTAGGAGCAAAAATTGTAACAGTCTATGGAGAAAATGTGCCTGAACAGATAGCAGAATATGCTAAAGTATCTGGAGTTTCAAAACTTGTTATAGGAAGATCAAATAATAAAAAAAATATATTCTCTAAGCAAAGTCTTGTAGAAGCCTTAACTCACCTAGCTCCAAACTTAGATATTTATATTATTCCAGACAGCATGAAACCCTACATAAAAAAACACGAGACTAAAAAAGGAAAACCTCTCCTTTTAACTTGGCAAGATTCTTTAAAAACTGTTCTTATCTTAATCCTTACAACACTGCTTGGATTTGCCTTCTCTTTTCTCGGATTTAAGGAATCAAACATAATTACAGTATATCTTTTAGGAATTTTATTTATTGCAGTTTCTACAAAAGGACAGCTTTATAGTACTATTTCTTCCTTTCTAAACGTCCTTATTTTTAACTACTTCTTTACAACGCCAAGATATACTTTTAATGTTTATGATCCTAACTATCTTATAACCTTTGTAATTATGTTTATCGCTGCGGTACTCACTAGCTCCTTAACTATGAAAATGAAAGAACAGGGACGCCAGATAACCTTAAAGGCAAACATTACAGAAGTACTGTTAGAAACTAGCCAAAAATTGCAGAAGGCTAATAATAGAACTGAAATCTATGAGCTTATGGGCGAGCAGGTACTAAAGCTTCTAGATTCAATAGTTATTATATATCCTGTTTTAAATGAAACTGAGCTAGCTAATCCTATTATCCTTTCTAGCTCCAAGGAGGATTCCACAGACATGTACTTAACATCAGATGAGCATGCAGTTGCTCAGTGGGTGTTAAGAAACAATAAAAATGCAGGAGCGACTACCCATACTTTATCTGGGTCAAAATGTTTATATATGGCTGTTCGAGGTCAAAGTTCGGTTTACTCCGTTGTAGCCATTGCAGTAAATGATAATGAAATCGATATTTATAAGAAGAATTTATTAATTGCCATGCTAGGAGAGTTTGGACTTGCTCTTGAAAAAGAATCTATTAATGAAATGAAAAATGAAATTTATGTTCAGGCTAAGCAAGAGCAATTACGTGCTAATTTACTTCGAGCAATATCTCATGACTTAAGAACTCCACTTACTGCCATTTCAGGCAATGCAAGCTTCTTAATGAGTAAAAACACCATTTTAAATGAAGCTAAAAAAAATGAAATTTATGTAGACATTTATGATGATTCTATGTGGCTTATCAATCTTGTAGAAAATTTACTATCGGTAACTAGAATTGATAATGGCGCAATGCAACTTCTTTTACAGCCTGAGCTACTCGATGAAGTAATCGTTGAAGCTTTAAAGCACATCAACAGAAGAAGCTCTGAATATGCTATAAGTGTTGACCTATCCGATGACCTCCTTATGGCAAAAATGGATTCAAGACTTATTGTTCAAGTTATTATAAATATTGTAGATAACGCTATTAAATATACTCCACCTGGTACATCAATAAAGATAGGTGCCCGTCCTTTGAACAAGGAAAACCTAATAGTTGAAATATCAGATAATGGAAATGGAATTAATCAAGAAGATAAGAATAAAATATTTGATATGTTCTTTACTGCCAATAAAAATACAGGGGATAGCAGACGTGGTCTGGGCCTAGGCTTATCTCTATGTAAATCAATTATCGTCGCTCACGGTGGCGAAATATCCGTAAGAGATAATATTCCACACGGAACTGTATTTTCTTTTACATTACAAGCAAAGGAGGTTTCAATTTATGAATAACTATAATATTTTTGTGGTGGAAGACGATAAAGCCATCCGCAATTTAATTACTACTACCTTAGAACTTCAAGGATACAAATATGAAGTTGCAACCAACGGAAAATCTGCAATTATGGGGATTCTCTCTACAAAACCAGATATCATAATCTTAGACTTAGGATTACCTGATATGGATGGAGTTTACATTATTAATAAAGTGCGCACTTGGTCTGTGGTTCCTATCATTGTTGTAAGTGCAAGAAGCGACGATAAAGATAAAATTGATGCCCTAGATGCTGGAGCTGATGATTATTTAACTAAACCTTTCAGCATAGATGAACTACTAGCAAGACTTAGAGTTACCATGCGTAGGCTTAAAAATCAAAGTATAGGTAAAAGTTCTAATGATAATAATATATTTATCAATGGTGATTTAAAAATAGATTTTCCAGCTGGCTGCGTGTACCTAAAGGAAGAAGAAATTCATCTCACTCCTAATGAGTATAGACTTCTTTGCTTACTTGCTAAGAACGTTGGAAAAGTCCTTACTCACAACTTTATCCTAAAGGAGATTTGGACTAGCACCCTGCCCTGTGATACTCAGTCTCTAAGAGTTTTCATGGCAACACTAAGAAAAAAAATAGAAACTGATACAGCTAATCCAAAATATATTCAAACCCACATTGGTGTTGGATATAGGATGTTGAAAATTGATGATAGTATCAAATAAATGTTAATATAAACTACTATTGTCAAAGAAATAATACCTACTCTATTAATTTATATAATTAATAGAGTAGGTATTATCATTTGCCTATTTATGTTATTTTATTTATTTCTTATAACTTCTACCCTGTATCCATCTGGATCAGTAACAAAGTAATATCTAGGTGCTTCACCCGGTAATCCCTTTAAAGGTGTAACTTCATAACCTAAGTCTATGTGCTTTTGTCTCATTTCCTCTAAATTGTCCACTCCTATGGCAGTATGGCTAAATCCATTTCCTAACTCATATGGCTCAACTGTATCATAATTATAAGTAAGCTCTATTTCATATCCTCCTATTTCATTTGATAAATAAATAAGAGAAAACTTCTGCTCCGGAAAATCTTTTTCTCTAGTTACAATAAGCCCTAACGCTTCCTCATAAAACTTTATGGATTTTTCCAAATTCTTAACCCTTATACATGTATGTAACATCTTTACTGTCATTGATAAATCACTCCTAAATTGTTATTTATACAAAAATAACATTAATTTGAACTTGTGTCTAGTCCCTTAATGTAGCCCTTAAATATATGTACATGCTATAATTAAACCTACAAATAATATAAAACAGCACCTAAATTTAGTTTTATTTAAACCTAGGTGCTGTTTTATATATTTATATCTGTTCCGAACTTTTTCAATAATTTACATTGATAATACATCTTCAATGGATACTTTAAACCAATAAGTGAATTTCTCTGGAGACTCAATAAGCTCTTTCCTTAATTCCTCAGCACTTATCCACTTCCAGTTTTCAACTTCTTCTTTATTTGGACTTGGCTCTCCTTCATAATATCCAATGAAAATATGGTCTAATTCATGTTCAATAAGGTTATTATCCAACTCTGCATGATATAAAAAAGTTTTTACTTCCTTAAGCACACAATCAAATCCCATTTCTTCTTGTAATCTCCTATGAACTGCAGTATCTAGTTTTTCACCACTTCTAGGATGACTACAGCAGGTATTTGTCCAAAGTCCACCTGAATGATACTTGTGAAGTGCTCTTTGATGAAGCATAATTTCCCCTTTTGAATTAAAGATAAAAATAGAAAATGCTCTATGAAGTCTTCCCTTAACATGAGCTTCCATTTTCTCCATGCTTCCAATTTCCATATCATTTTTATCTACTAAAATGATTTTTTCTTCCATAAATATTCTCCTTAATTATATAATAACTATTTTTATAACTGCTTTTACTTCAACTATTTATAGCTTATTCATTCTCAATTGTTTTTATAACCAATTTACATAGTATCATATCCTCTAGGTTTTATTCCTTCCACTTCTACAATATGAATTAAATATATTTAGTCTTCTTCAATTCCTTTAATTGACTTATATACACTACAAAATATCCTAAATATTATGCCGGTTACTGGATACACTATCCAAGAGATACCCCATCCATCATAAATAAATCCCCATATTAGAAATACTGCTGTTGCCACTGGCCAAACTATACTATCTACTGCTCCTATAACCTTATTCCCTTGGCGAGATTCAACACTATATTCTCCTCGTTTTAAAAGTTTCTTATAACCTTCATCCCTTCCAGCTATATTCATAAAAATATAAACTGCAAGAGCAATTACCATAATTAATAGCGATGTACCATAAACATATCCTGATTCGCTGAACATTCCGCCTACAAATAGAATAATTGGTGATAAAATACAAAGACTAACTCCTACTACCCTTCCAATAGTCTTACTTCTTCTCATAGCTTCTACCTCATCAGTTAACCATGCTCTAGTTGTAGCTGCTAAATTAAATCTTCCCTTATCTATATAACTATATTTCTCCATGGAAATTCCAGAATATATGAATAGTGCCACTGCAACCACTACAAAAATTAAAAGCACACTTACTGGTAGAACAGCTGCTTTATCTTCACTCAGACTACTTAGGATTATTCCATCTTCAATTATCTGAAATAGGAATACTAAAATTGCTACCCCAAGCATACATAGTACTACGCCTATACTAGCAATAAAATTTGTCTTCTTTCTCATTGTTAAATATTCATTAGCATGGTTCATATCAACTGTTAAAAAATTATCGTCTTCTTTAGAATCCTCTATATTAATTCCAAACTCTCTAATTATCTCATCAATGTTTCCAAACTCAGAAATTACAATTCCTATAGCTTCATTTTCTGATTTTCCATCTACTTTTAACTCATTGTACTTATCTTCCATATTCCCTAAAATTTCTGATTTTAAATTCCTTATTTCTTTCGTCTTAGGTAATGCTTTAAACATATTTTCAACATAACTTAAAATTGTATCCACTACTCCATCTCCCCTAATATAAATTTATTAATTACAGTTTTAGTTAACTTCCATTCTTCACATTTATCTTTGTAAAATGCTCTTCCCTCAGGTGTAATTCTAAAATATGTACGTCTTTTCCCAAAGGTTTCATCTCCAAAATAAGATTCTATATATCCGTTTTTCTCCAGTCTATTAAAAGCTGAATAAAGTGTAGTTTCCTTTATTACATATTCACCATTTGTTGTTATCTTAATATTTTTAGATATTTCATATCCATAAGAATCCCCTCTCAAAAGAAGGCTTAAAATTATGGTATCGTTGTATCCTCTTATTATGTCACTGCTTATCAAGTTATCACCTCTTTTAATTACTAAACACAATTACTACACCCGATGCAGTAATTACTTTATCTATCGTAGTAATAGTATAACATAACTACAACGACAGGTAAAGTAGTTTAAGTAATTATTTTCTTTATAGTTAAAATAATTATATATCACCATTATTTTACTTTATAGTATGAAATTTATGTCTTTGCTTTATAGGCGTAAAAATAATTTATTTACTTTATACAATTTAGAATAAAAACTATAAATTCGCATAAAAGAAGCCAATATTCATAAACTCAATTGAATATTGGCTTCCTTATATTATTTATTTCATTAATCTATGTAACAATTTCTCTTATATTATCTATATAAGAAATGGTAAAAACATCTTTGCAAGTCCAAGGAACAAGAAAAATCCGAATACATCTGTAGCTGTTGTTAAAAATATAGCTGATGCTAAAGCTGGATCTATTCCAAGAACATCGAGTATTAGTGGTATTAAGAATCCAAAGAAACCTGCTATCACTAGATTACCTATCATAGCAACAAATATTATAATTCCTAAATAAGGATTTCCATATCTTAAATAAAGAATAAGTCCCGTTATCAATCCAGTAGCAGCACCATTAATAATTCCTAAGGCAATTTCCTTAAATACTAGCTTCCACTCTTTTTTTAACTCTATTTCTCCAAGGGCAATACTTCTAATAACTACTGATAAAGTTTGAGTTCCTGAATTTCCTCCCATTCCAGCAACAATCGGCATTGCTGCGGCTAAAGCAACCACTTGTGCAATTACATCCTCAAATAGTCCCACTGTAAAGGATGCTAAAAATGCAGTCCCAAGATTTATGAATAGCCATGGTAATCTCTTTTTAATGGATGTTACTAAAGAAGTATCTACGCTTTCCTCTTTACTTACTCCTGCTAGATGCAGGATATCCTCTGTGTGTTCCTCAACAATAACATCAATAATATCATCTACAGTAATAATTCCTAAAATATTATTATTACGATTTACAACTGGAATTACCTTTAAATCATATTTTGAAACTAACCTTGATACTTCCTCTTGGTCAACTTCAGGATGAACAGCTAAAATATTTTCATTAATAATATCAACTAATCTGGTTTCTTCCTTACCTATTAAAATATCTCTTAAATCAGCTGTTCCAACTAATTGTTTATTCTGATTTAAGACAAAGATTGTCTCTATTACTTCTGTTCTAGGACCGATCTCCTTTATCTTTTTTAAAGTATCTCCTATTGTTAAATCTCCCTTAAGAGCGATATATTCAGTTGTCATAATACCGCCAGCACTATCCTCTTCATAGCCAAGGAGAACTTGAAGCTCTTTTGTATCCCCAGACTTCATCAACTTCAATAATTCTTTTCTTAGTTTAATTGGAAGATTTCCTAAAATATCTGCAACATCATCATTAGACATATATGAAAATATATTAACTATATCCTTATATGAGAATAATTTTATTATCCTAACCTGTAAATCTTCATCAGCTTGTTCCGTTATATCCGCTATAAGTTCATTATCAATTATATGATAAAACTTAATTATTGTATCATCCTCATAGGATTCAAGAGCAATTGCAATATCTATAGGATACATATTATCTATTATTTCATATAGCCTCTCTTTATCTCCCACAAGTATGGAATTTAATAATTCATCTTCATTTAATTCAAACATACTCGTCTTCCTCCCACTATGTTCAATTATGTACGTACTACATTTAACACTACTATTTTCTACTACACTATGTTTCTTAGTATGTATTGATTATATTCAGTTTCCCTTACTTAATAATACTATCATCAACTTCTGTTAATAGTATATCATACTTTTCTTCTATCCCTATACCAATTTGCTCCACAATCACTTACAATAACAATAACTGTACACAGAATTAAAAATGGTATTATAGACAAACTATTGCCCCCAATAAAAATTGCTAACCACCCAATAATCACCCATTGAATAAAATATATTGGTGTAACATTTTTGCTCCATCTAACTATCAGTTTCTTTATTCCATCAGGAATAGAGGATGTAATAAAACTGATAAGTGAAATCTCAAGAATTACAAAAGCTGTAAAGGTGATATTATCAGTAATATTATGGTTATAATATCCACGGTCAGTAAGCATACCACTTTTAAGTCCTATAACAAAGTTAAATATATATGTTCCTCCAAAGAAAATTGCCGCTGAGACAATAGCTGATATTATATAGAACTTTTTCTTGTCACTACAACGAATAAGGAGACTTCCAAATAAATATCCTGCTATAGGATAGAAAATCCAAGTTAAAAATGGAAAATAGGAGTATTCACTGGATCCCCAGAAAAGCCCTGTAAATGAAGAAATCCAAAAATTATTCACACTAATATCAGACATAAAAATATTAAGTATACTAAATACAATGGCTGTCACAGTTAATATGATATAATTTACCTTTGCTAGCCTAAAAACTCCAAATAAAATCATGGCAAGACCTGCAAACTGAAGTATATCCACATACATGAGTTCCGCAATGCCTCCATAAAA
>DALZNT010000056.1:0-22863 GCA_032005505.1 Clostridium sp.
TTGCTTTGGTCTATCATAAACAGCTACTTCTTTTCTATCTAATGAAAATACCCTTATTCTCTCTATATTATTAATATTTTCTACCACAATATGTCCCTTACTTCCATTAATAATACCTTGCCTATCAGTTAATGCCATCATATTACTGTGAAGAACTGCCATTTTCCCTCCCTCGTAACATATTGTTATACTATTTTGTGAATCTACACCACTCTCAGTTAAAATTGCTGTAGACGTTATATTTTTAATCTCATCTCCAAATACCATGGAGGCAAAGTTAATTGGATATACTCCTAAGTCTAAAAGAGCACCTCCTGCTAATTCTGGTTTTATCATTCTTGGTACTTCATTTATAATATATCCGAGATTAGCTGTAAGAGAAGTAACGTTTCCAATTATGCCAATGTTGATTATGTCGTTTAATACTTTTCTCATTGGCATATATCTAGTCCATATCCCTTCTGCTATTAGTAGATTCTTACTTACTGCTAAAGATATAATTTCTTCAGCTTGATTTGCATTTGCTGTAAAAGCCTTTTCACAAAGGACGTGCTTGCCATTATTTATACATAGTTTTACATGGTCATAGTGATGTGAATGAGGAGTCGCTATATAAACAAAGTCTATTATTGGATCCTTTACCATGTCCTCATAGGATCCATAGGCTTTTTCAATTCCGAATTCATTTGCAAACTCCTTTGCTCTTTTAAAATCTCTTGATGCTACAGCATAACACTCTACTCCATCCATATTATTTATGGTACGTGCCATAACCCTAGCTATCTTTCCTGCTCCCAAAATTGCCATTTTCATATATATGTACCTCCTAGATTATATTATTGTTTAATAGGGTATTATTTTCTTTTGTTATTATCCAAAATTTCACATTACCATAATATCACAAATACACAACTTATATAAGCACATTCTCTTTTATTCAAATAAGATAAAGCATAGGCTTTGCTTCTATGTCCTTCCAAATGCATGAATAATTCGCCTTTATCTTTTCAAGCTCTTCATCATTAATATAATGTATATCTAATCTGCATAAAATAAAGGCAGGCAGTGAACATCTCCACTGCCTGCCTCTATATTAAAATTTTATTTCTATATAATAAAGTAAACCATAAACAATATTCCTAATCCATACATAACTGGATGAACTTCTTTTCTGCGCCCCTTGAACACCATTAATATTACATAAGCTAAGAATCCAAATGCTATTCCTTCCCCTATGCTATAAGTTAATGGCATTAATATTAGAATGAAGAATGAAGGTATTGCATTTTCTGCTGAATTCCAATCAATTTCTGATAATGAACTACATAATAGTGAACCTACAATTATAAGTGCTGGGGCTGTTACTTGTGAAGTAATTACTGCAAGTAATGGTGAGAAGAATAAGGATACAATAAATAATCCCGCTACTACCACACTTGAGAATCCTGTTTTTGCTCCTACTGAAATTCCTGCTAGTGACTCCATACAAGAAGTTGTATTTGTTGTTCCGAAAATAGCACCTACACAAGTTGCTACTGAATCTGCTAGTAGTGCCTTAGCTCCATTTTTAACAGAACCATCTTCTCTTAATAATCCAACTTTAGAACCTACTGCCACTAAAGTTCCTGCTGTATCAAAGAAATCCATGAATAAGAAAGTAAAAACTACCATCATCATTTGTGGATTGAATATATCCTTTAAATGTTTTACTGCTACTCCAAAAGTTGGTGCTACTGAAGGTGGCATTGACATTATTGCTGTTGGAATATCTACAATTCCAAATACCATTCCTACTCCAACTGTTAGAACTATTCCTAAAAATATCGCTGTTTTAACGCCTCTTACCATTAATATAGACATCACTGCTAATCCAAATACTGAAAGCATAACTGATTTATCTGTTAAGTTACCTAACGCAACAAAAGTAGCTTCATTTCCTACAACTATTCCAGCATTCTTTAAACCTATAAATGCTATAAACAACCCTATTCCAGCTGTTACCGCATACTTTAAATGGTTAGGTATAGCTTTAATTACCATCTCTCTAATTCCTGTAATAGATATTATTATAAATATTATTCCTGATGCTAAAACTCCTGCTAAAGCCATTTCCCAAGGTATGTCCATTCCTACACAAACGCCAAAGGCAAAGAATGCATTAAGTCCCATTCCTGGGGCTAGTACCATTGGAAACTTTGCAAAGGCTCCCATTATAAATGTTCCTGACGCTGCTGCTAATGCTGTAGCTACGAAAACACTTTCCTTTGGCATACCTACCTGAGACAGTACCTCTGGAATTACAAATAGAGCATAAGCCATAGTTAAAAATGTGGTTAATGCTCCTACTATTTCTGTTTTAAAATTGGTATTATTATCTTCGAATTGAAAATAGTTTGAAATGAATTTCATGTTAGTATCCTCCTATGTTGTTTAGTTGTAATCATTACTTATCGCATAGGAAAATAAAATAAAAGTGAATATAATTCCTTATCGTAGTCAAATCATTTAAGGTGATTCGGTAGAAACTGTTGATCCATATTATCAACGCTATACGACAGTTCGATTACTATTTAATTTAAATTGTTTCTGTACTTTAATTGAATTAAATATATAATAGTACACATTTAACACTTTGTCCACACTTTTGCGAAAATCAAGTAATATTATCTCGATTTTTGTAATATAGCAATACATTTATTGTAATACAAACAGTAAATATTTCTAATTTATGAACTAAAATTCAATTCAGTATTGTTCTCAAATATAAAAATCCCCTGAAGTTTTCTTCAAGGGATAAACCAAAACTATTTAACTATTTCATAAGGCCAATCTACTATTCCGCCAAAGTCATAAACCTTGGTATAACCCATATCAATAAGTTCCTTGCTGGCTGTAGCACTTCTTCTTCCACTTCTACAATATACAAGAATCACTTCTTCTTTATCGTAAAGAGTTGTCTCAGCCTTTGCTTTAATTTCATTATCTTGCAAAAGTGTAGCCCCATCAATATGACCATTATTGTATTCTTCTAAGGTTCGGACATCTAATATAGTTCCATATTTTCCATCATCTATTATTTTCTTTGCTTCTTCTGGTGTAATCTTTACATATTCTGATTCTCTGTTTGCATCTTTCATTGAATCATTACTCTCACTTGATATTGATTGCTCCTTTAAAACTATCTTTGTAGCTGAAACTTGTACAGGATAACTTTCTTTTACTTCGGGTAAAATAGTAATCTCAACAGTTTGACCCTCACTTAGCTCAAAATCAACTTCTACTTTACTTACATCTACACTAGCCTTATCAAATCCATTATAATCTATAGTTGCAACTAACATACTACCATCATTTAATTCTTCAATTATTGCATCAAAGGTTATATTACTTTCTTTTTTAACGCATCCACTTATTAAAGTCCCTACTAATAATAAACATAGTATAATAAACTTCTTCATAATAAACCCCTATTCAAAAAATTCCTTAGCATATTCAACCACGCCACTAAAACCAACTAAACTTCCATGATACATCTCTAATGCCATGAGCACCTCATCTGGTACTTCAAAAGGAGCTTTAATTCCAAAAGTGCTTGCTGTCATATACCCAAAACGTGGATAATAGTCCGGATGTCCTAGTACTACAACACCTCTATAGCCTAAATCTGTTGCTATCTTATGACCTTCCATAGTTAACATTCCACCTATACCCTTACCTTGATACTGCGGTAATATTGCAAGTGGTGCAAGAGCTAATAAAATTTCCCCTGCCACCTTTATCTTAGTAAACATTATATGTCCTACTATTTTTCCATCTACTTCAGCCACAAGTGATAGTTCTGGAATAAATGCATCACTCTTTCTTAACTTCTTTACAAGATTATGCTCGTTATGATCTGTAATTTCTGCAACTTCAAATGCAGACTTAACTAAATTATATACAGTAACATAATCTTTTTTATTCTCTTTTCTAATTATAACTTCCATAAAAAACTCCTTTTTTATTAGTTCCTCACTATCTTGAATATTATTCCCTATATTTATAGTTATATATATTATACGTGAATAGATAAAAATAGCATATAAAAAAGCAAGTTTTCACAATTTAAAATATAATTGATGAAAACTTGCTTTTTAAAATTTATTAATCCAAAACTAAACTTCTAATACTCATCACTAATATAGTGAACAAGAAAAGTAATTCCTGCACCTGCCAACGCACTACCTAATCCTACATAAAAAGTTCCTAAACATAGCGGTGGCAGAAGCTTTGAATTTCGAAGGAGGATTCCAAAGGTTATCATAAAAGCCATAATCATATAGCTCTTTGTATCAAAGAACTTAAATACTATTATTTTTTCATCCTGGTAATTCTTAATCCTTCTAGTGTGCTTACCTACCATTCTATAAAAAACAAACTTAAAAAACAATAAAAATATAACAATAGAAACTACAATATGAACTATCGTCACATTCCAACTCATTATCAAATTCGAAAAACCTATGGCTAAAATATTATAACCTGCTATACACCACACAAGACCTGCAATAAGAATTAAACTTCTTTTAGAAACCTTTGGAATAATGTTTGTCATTTTATCTACTTCTCCTGTTGCTTTAATATTGTAAAGAAAATTATAATCCCAACTCCTAATAAAATATGTCCAATGCCTGCCATCCCTGAAATTGAGGCATTAAGACCCTTGCTCACACTATTGCCTAACACCTGTAAAATACCACGCCAAGTAAACATTACTGTAGTTAAAACTAGTCCACTATTATAAACATAATAGAAAGCTTTAAATCTTTTATTATCTATTATGTTCTTGTATTGCTTAGCTAGTAATAAAATCACTAAGAAAAATACCATACCTAACATAAATAAATGAGTGTGTACAACTGATAATGTTGTTTTTCCAACAAAATCATTAATCTTTGTAAATTCACGGTAGAAAACTCCACTTATCATTGCTAAAATTGCATATATAAATGATGTATTAATTATTTTTTTCATCTTCTCATCCTTTCAGATAAAACGTATTTAGTTATTTATTGCTTATCTTTTTTCTTAATTCGCCATATCCCATGAATACTACCCATACATAAGCACATGTTTTTGGTATCATTAACATTCCTACTAATGGATATGCATCTGCGAATAAAACAACTGGTGCATAGAATCCAAAGCTTAATACTATAGCTAACCACATAAATTTAAATTGCTTGTCCTTAGTTTTCTTTGCTTCAATATAGAATATAACTATCATTATAATTCCCATTATTGCAAAAGGAATATTTCTGTAGATTCCCCAGCTTAATGGTGCATTATAATTTAACCATTGATTTTGAGGCATTGCACAAAGGATTATACGTATAGCTGCTAAAACATACATTGATATTGTTAAAGTCTTTCTTCCTTTGATCTTGTAACGTTCTCTCCAAATATGGTATAGGATAACGTAGAAAATGGTCATAGTTATAGATGTTATTAACTTCCCTACCCCTAGAGCTGCTGCATTTGCTTCTAGTCCTGTAGTACATAAAGCATAAGCACGAGGCACTAAATGAAAGGCATCTCCCAAACCCAGAGTTACAGCCATAATTCCAAAGAGCTTATACTCCTTCTTTCCATTTGAATTTTTAATAATCCAAATCCCCATTGTAATCACTGTAAATAAGTATACTACATCAAATAAAGTTTCCATGATTGCTTGCATAATTTCTCCTCCAAACTGAACATTGTTCATAATAATCTATAAAAATAATCCGCTTATGCGAATTATAGTTTTAATAAAGTAACTTTCTTAATATCTCCTTAAAAAAAGATACGTCACCTTCGTTAGATTTTAACATAGCTATCATATTTTGAAATACAAAGGCTACAACTCTTTCCTTTGTAAAATCCTCTGTCCATATGTCTTTATTAATCCCTTTATCCTTCTCCAAATGGTATAACATTACACCTTTTATCCCCTTTAAATACTGGGATTCAACTTGTCTACCTTTTGCCTTTTCAACCTTACTTAAAAGTGATATTTGATTTAGCATATCTTCTTTAAATATCTTTAGATAATCATAAAATCTCATATATATCTCTTCAAAGAATTGTATAAAACAAACTTCATTGTGATTATTACACATTCCTCTTTCAAAAATACTTTTCCAGAACTCCTCTATAACCGCAATAACTAAATCACCTTTTGTTGGAAAATAATTATAAATTGATCCAACGGAAACACCACATGCAGATGCTACCCCTCTGATATTAATTTTTGAAATTCCATCTTTATATGCTATCTCTTTAGCTACTTTAAGTATTGCTTCTCTAGAAGTTATTATTTTATTCACTACTCTCCCTCCAAACTGAACAATGTTCATTATACTCTTCACTTTATCCTTTGTCAACTTAATCGTCCCTAATTTTAGGGTATTAAAAATTTATGTAATTGATACAACTCTAAAAAAATTTTAAAGGATGACCTCTTAGATCAGAAGAAATCACCCTTTATATCATAATATAACATTACTCTGAAATTTTATTTTTATCCTTCAATTCTCCATACTACAGTAACATTTGCCTCCCCTTGTAAGTTTTCTGGCTCTAAATCAAGATATGGTCCACTAGCTTTAGCCAAAACTGGTAAGCCATTAAAAGCTTCAACTGAGCTTTGCCCATACTCTATATTAAGTATTTTCCCTAGTCTAACCCCTGCAGCCGCTGCCATAATCTCAGCCTTTTCCTTAGCATCATTTATGGCTCCAATTAAAAGCATGTTCTTAATTTCACTATCATTTTTTATTCCATAGGTTATAAAGAATTCTGGATTTGCTTTACAAGTAGCTATTGCATTAAGTACCCTTGCTAGCTTTACTGGATTCTGTTCAAATTCTATTCTTAACCTATTTTCAACCTCATAGCCAACAAATACCCTTTTATAATTACCATTCTCATCTTTAACATTATCATACTTTGTATTTACTCTAAAATCTGTCGTTTTAATTTCATCCTTGCTAAATCCTACAGTGTTTAAGCATTCTCTAAGATCATTTAATGCAATATTGGCTGCACTTATAGCTTCTTCATAAGTAGGCCTAACTGTAATTAATGCCATATTAATTCTTATAATATCTGGTGGTATAGAGATTCTCTTTTGTCCATTAACTTTAATTGTTCTTTCGTCCATATGTTACATCCTCCTTTTATTCCATTCTTTACAAAACAAATCTTCATAATATAGATTATTAAATTTATAAAAAAATGCTCCACTAAAAAGCGAAGCATTTTCTTTATTTATCATAAATAACCTGACATTGATATAAATTCCTATTCCATATCTCCTTAGTTAAAAAGCACAATCATGAGATTCAAATACCCCGCAAAAACAAGCCATAGTGCATAAGGAACTTGAAGTGCTGCAGCTGTCTCATCAATTTTGTTAAACTTCTTAATCATAAGTACAACTACAATAAATAAAAGTACCAGCCAGATAAAAGCTGGTAAATAAAGATTAAACTTAAAAAAAATAAAAGACCAAAGGAAATTCATTGCTAATTGTAAGCCATAAATCTTCAATGCTTCCTTCTTCTCCTTCTTTTCCTTCTTTGATACATCTGCCTCATAAATCAAGTAAGCTGAAACTCCCATAAGTATATAGAGGATTGTCCAAATAACTGGAAAAACAGCAGGTGGTGGAGACAATGCTGGCTTTACAAGATTCATATAAACTTCAGAACTATTTCCTACAAGAAATCCAGATAAAAATCCCACACCTAAACTTATTATCAAGCTAAAAATTAATGGTTTTAACTTTACTGTATATATTCTTAACATAATTACACCCCCCACTAAATATTATTCCATACAGATGCAGTTATGCTTAAAATAACTAATAGAAATATTATTTCTTGTGTGACTTTATCACACACCTATATGTTTTTAATTGCTATACTATAAATAAGATAAGATTTAGTTTATAATTTCAATGAAATAATTGCTGTGAAAGGAGCAAATACTATGATTAAGCTTACAGACAAAGCTATAGATGCTTTTAATAAAGAAAAACTTAGTTTTAAGGGAGACCCTATGTTAAGAATCGAAATTGCAGGTGTTGGCTGAGGAGGTCCTAATTTTAGAATAGTTCTGGATGAACTATACACAACAAAAAATGATGTAATTGAAGATGTATCAGGAATAAAGGTTGCTTACGATAATAGCATAAAAACCTATGTTAAAAATGCTGTTATAGATTATTCTAAACTTTGGCTTGTTGGTGGATTTTATATTAATGGCGGAAGAGCCGGCTGTTAAATTTTTATAATACTACAACAAAATTTACTGAAATATAAAATGTTGAAGATTTTCTCATCTTCAACATTTTATATTTTATATTCTATCTTCTCTTAATAAGTAATCATTTCCGTCCTGATCCTTAAACGAGAACATCTTCCCATAAGGCATAGCCATTATCTCTGTAGCTATAACTCCTCTTTCCATCATTTCTCTATGGGCTTTTTCTATGTCCGTAGTACTTAGAATAATTGATGGATGATCTACATTTGCATCACCATTTTGTGCTTTCATAAGATTTTTGTCATAAATTACAAATGTAGTAAACTCTTCCTCACTTGGTCCAACTTCTAACCACTTCATATTAGGTCCCATTTCTTTTTCAAATTTAACTACAAAATCTAATTTTTCAATCCAAAACTTTTTAGCCTCATCAATATTATTCACGTATATTGTTATTTTTCCAATCCTATTTATCATTTATTAATCCTCCTAGTGAAACTTATTATTATAATAATAACATAACCCTTTAATTTTTGCAAACATTTGTTCGCCACATTCTTCATCTCTATTTTATTTTAAGCTATATACCTAATTTTATTCTAAGTATATAATTATAATATAAAAAACTTTATCTCATTTTTAATTAGAGAAGTTTCACCTGATTTTGTAACTTAACAATCGCTTCATTCATTCTCTTTACACGCGTCTCCTCTTTTTTCGCAGAAGTTATCCACTGAATATACTTACGTTTATTTGAAAATGATAAACTTTCATAAAACTCTTTGGCACACGAATTCTCATTAAGCATGCCTTGAAATTCTGATGGAACTTCAATTATTCTTTCTTCCTCATCCTTTTCTATCTCAACCCTTATAGCCTCGCCATAATCCTTACCCATTTTATTTCTAATTTCCTTTGTAATTCCTATTATATAACAAGGTAACCCCATCTTTACTATAGAGCCCCTATAATCAATACCATCAAATTTAGCTTTTACCTTAACCCTTTTAGCTCCAAATTCCCTCTCCACATCTAAAGGTATCTCTATATATGTAGCATCCTTATCTTCTTTCTTTTGTATCACTACTTCAAATTCATATATTTTCATCTGTAAAAATCCTCTCCTCCACTAAATTTATTTTATCATTAGAATCTTAAATAAATTTCATACTAATTACATGATAAACCACCTTTCTAAGAAGGTGATTTACTATATCATTATTGTTGTAACTACTAAACCAAATATAATTCCACAAATTGAGAATAATGCTGGTCTTCTACCCTTAAATTAATCTATATTAATTTTATCAAATATTTCAATTTACTCCAACCAAAACATAGATTTAAGTAAACACAAGTTAAATTTCATATCAGTTTAGTATCATAAAAAAGTTTCATCACATATATTAAATCATAAAACAATTTAAGGATATGTAAATATGAAAAGACAGTTTACGTACTCAGCCTATGATATTTTCGAGAGAAATCAATCACCACATGCTATAGCATATATTAAAGGTGGCCCTTTAGCACCTAATCTTGAAGGTATTTCACTATTCTACCAGCTAGAAGATTCAGTATATATTGTTACTTATGTAGCTGGTATGCCTATTGTTCTACCATCAGGTGAGCCAAGCGGTTTCCATGGATTCCATATACATCAATCTGGAGATTGCACAGTAGGTGATCCAAATAATCCATTCCAAGGATCAGGAGGTCATTATAATCCAACTGACAAAGAACATCCAATGCATGCAGGAGATTTACCTCCACTACTTTCTAATAATGGTTCAAAATACGGCACTTCCTTCTTAGCTGTGACAACAAATAGATTCACTTTACGTGATATAATTGGAAAATCAGTAATAATTCATCAAAATCCAGATGATTTCCATACCCAACCTGCGGGAAATTCTGGTCCAAAATGGGCATGTGGTATAATAGAAAGATGTTCCAAATAAGATTGTTTTCGTTAAAAAGCATCTCTAGTAAGGGATGCTTTTTTTGCTTTACGGATAATTGTACTCATATAAATACCACTTTCTACTCAAACTAACAATAAGAACATGTTTTTATTATATTTATAGGAGGACTAATTTTCATGGATAATAGAAACATAACATTGATTATAGTTTTATTCATATTAATATTAATGTCTGGATTTTTCTCTGCAACAGAGACGGCCTATTCATCCCTTAATAGAATTCGTCTTAAAAACTTAGCAAGCTCTGGAGATAAAAGGGCACTATTAACACTTAGTCTAGTGGAAAATTACGACAAATTATTGTCAACTATTCTCATCGGCAACAACATTGTAAATATATTCTCTGCATCATTATCAACAATTATATTTGTGAGCTATTTTGGAGATGCTGGAATTACTATCTCTACTATAGTAATGACTATTCTTGTGCTTATATTCGGAGAGATATCACCAAAAACTCTTGCAAAAGAAGCTCCCGAAACTTTTGCAATGATTTCAGCGCCAATAATTAAATTTCTTATTATTTTGCTTACACCTCTTAACTTTTTCTTTACCCTTTGGCAAAACCTAATATCAAAGATATTTAAGGTGAGAAACGACCGTAGTATCACAGAGGAAGAACTTATAACTATAGTAAAGGAAGCTGAGGAAGAGGGCGGCATCGATGCTCAAGAAGGTGAGCTTATTCGTAGTGCTATTGAATTTAACGACCTTGATGTAACTGATGTTTTAACTCCAAGAGTAGACGTTGTAGCTGTATCAAATAATGATACTAAGGAGAAAATTAGCCAAGTATTTTTCGAAAGTGGCTATTCTCGAATTCCTGTTTTTAATGAAACTATAGATGATATTATAGGTGTAATCAATCAAAAGGATTTTCACAATTATGTTTCCCATAGGAATACACCAATAGAAACTATTATAAAGCCAACGGTGTATACTACTAACTCTATGAAAATTTCAAAGCTTCTAAAGCTTTTGCAGCAATCAAAGTCACATATTGCAGTGATTACTGATGAATATGGTGGTACCCTAGGAATTGTAACTTTAGAAGATATTATTGAAGAACTTGTAGGTGAAATATGGGATGAGCATGATGAGGTTATAAATGAATTTGAAAAAATCGATGACCATAAATATAAAATTTCCTGTAATGCAAATCTTGATAAAATGTTTGAACTGTTTAATATAAAAAAAGAACTTGACATCTCATCAGTCAGTGGCTGGGTTACCTATGAGCTTGGAAAAATCCCCAATGTTGGAGATAGCTTTGACTACGAAAATATGCATGTTACTGTGTCTAAAACGGACCACAGGAGGGTTTTGGAAATAGTAGTGGTTGTAGATGAATCAAACGAAAACGTAAATTTAATATAGGTATACTATCTTTCAGGTATAATATTTCTAAATATGAAATTAAATTTATGAATTGATAAAAGCCTGGTTAAATATACCGAGCTTTGATATTACCTTTTTTAACTTTAATGTAAATTACGTCAACAATAACACCTATGCCTATACCAACAGTATAGCAAAGAATATCACTCCATAGAAATCCAAAGCCCAGCACAAGTCCCCCTAAGGTTGTACTACGAATAGTATTAATCCACGGACTATGATAAATTTGGCTTATCTCAATACCATAGGAAAATATCAGAGCAACCCCTGCTACAAAAGCTGTAGAGTTTTTATTAAAAATAAAAGCTACCATAAAGAAAACCATCAAAGCCCATAATGTATCCCCTGAATAAGCTGAAATAAAGGTTGGAAGATTTGATGTTTTTCTTGAAAGTATGCCTAATACCATTGTTAGGATAGTTAGAATTAGGTATAGATATCTATTTCTTTTATTTATCATCTTTTGCACTTACCTCCATTTTATCTCCTTTAATTATACCATAAATGTAATTTTACTTTCTTCAAATGTAATATGCTATGAAGAAAACGTTAAAGGTTGTCGGCGCCGTTATACAAAATGAAAGAGCTGAAATATTAATTTCGTTCTATGCTAAATATTCTTTGCTCTACTCCAAACCTATTTACTATTCCCTCAATCTTCATTTCTAACCTTTCTAGCAATTTACATGATGCAATATTAGCAGCTTGAGTTTCAGCAACAATCTTATGAAATTTTAATACTTCAAAGATGTAACTAATAAGGTGATTAAGTACTTCTCTGCCATAACCCTTTCCCCAATACTCTGGTATAAACTGATATGAAAGTTCCTTATTAACTCCATCATGATGAGTATCTAATGAAACTAAACCTATAAATTCATTAGTTCCCCGCGCTCTTGCTACCCAATAAAAATCACCAGCCTCAGCACTCATTATTGCCTTAAATGACTCATCATATTTCTCGTTACTTACTGGGCCGCCAAGAAATTCTCTAACCCTCTCATTCATATATAACTTCTTTATATCTTCATAATCAGATGCTTGCACTCTATTTATAATACATCTATTTGTCTCCATGGCTTTCCCCCTTACCATCATTAATAACTCTTATATACTACATTTTACCATAATACACGGTGCAATATAGGATTTATATATTTAAACTAATATGAATTACATTATATAACCATAACCTTACTCGACATATACCCTATCTAGTCATTCCCATTACTTTTAGTATAAAAACTAAACACTTTGAACTTCAAAGGATATTGACATACTAAATATATCCTTATATAATAAAATTACTTTGAACTTCAAATCAAAGTGGAGGTATTTATATGAACATTTACGAAGACCAGTTAAATAATTTTTTTGTAGCTATATTCAATGATATTCTTCGACTCGAAAAAGAATCTTTGACAAAAGGAAACTTTAAAAATCTATCAGTTAATGAAATGCATGTTATAGAAGCAGTATGTGATGGTGAAAAAGATGGTACTAACACTATGAAGGCATTATCAAATAGATTAATGATAACTGCAAGTAGCTTAACTATTGCAGTGAAGACATTAGAGCAAAAGGGTTACCTCACTCGTGAAAAAGATAAATATGATAAAAGAAAGGTTCTTGTGGTTTCAACAGAAATTGCAAAAAAAGCCTATGGACACCATAAGGAGTTTCATAAGAACTTAATTGCTAGTGTTTCAGAAACTTTAAATGAAGCAGAACTAGCAGCCTTAACTCTTGCTCTTGGAACTCTACACAGATTCTTTATCACATGTAAAAATTAAAAGTAACTATATTGGAGGAAATTATGAGTATTAAAATAATTACAGATTCAACATCAGATATAACACAAATAGATGCAAAGGAGAAAAACATTACTGTCGTTCCCCTTTGTGTACGCTTTGACCAAGAAGAATTTAAGGATGGAGTTACTTTATCTAGCCAGGAGTTTTACGCAAAGCTTCAAAACTCAAAAACTCTCCCTATTACAAGTCAGCCTTCTCCAGATGAATTTTTAAAGCATTTTGAGGAAGCAAAGGAATCTGGAGACGAAGTTATAGTAATAACCCTTTCAAGTACTTTAAGCGGAACATATCAAAGCGCAATGCTTGCAAAATCTATGTGTGAGTATGATAAAATTTATTTAGTAGACAGCCAAACAGTAACTTTATCTTTAAAAGTTCTAGTAGACTACGCTATAGACTTAAGAGAAAAAGGAACTTCCTTTGAGGATATGATTTCTATTTTAGAGGAAGCTAAAACTCGCATAAAGCTTTTTGCAGTAGTAGGTACTCTTGAATATTTAAAGAAGGGCGGAAGACTTTCTTCGACTGCTGCCATTGCTGGAACCCTATTAGGCATAAAGCCAATTATTAAGGTGGAGAACGGAACTGTTGCTATGGCTGCAAAAGCTCGTGGTACTAACAGCGCCTTTAATAAAATTTCTTCTCTTATTGAAGAAAACGGCGGTATAGATATGTCAATGCCTTACACTCTTGGATATAGCGGTTCTCCTGAATCACTAGATGCTTTCCAGCCTTTTATAGAAAAAGCTTTTGACCTTTCCAATTCAAAAGTCAGCATAATTGGAGCAACTGTTGGTGTCCACGCTGGGCCTGGAGCTTGTGGTATTGCTTACTTTGCTCCTGCAAAATAGAAAAAAACTATTAAATATATATTCAATAATAAGCCTTTTGTACCTATAATTAGGTTCAGAAGGTTTCTTTATATTTCTTTTTCTGTCGACAGAATCAACAGAAATATTAGGTGTATTAAACTATTTATATTTTAACCTTATTTAAGTGCATAAAAATAAGCCCCTAAAAGAGCTTAAATGTAAAACATCTTATAAACCTTCATTATTGTGTTGACAGTGTTGACATATTTTTTCTTATAAATCCTCTTTGACTTCCATAGTGTTTCCCAAATCTAAGAGAACTTCTGCATCTATCCCAACCTTCCATAACATTAAGAATATCACTTATTTCCTTTGACATCATCGCTGATAAAACCTTTGGATCTCCCTCAAAGAGTTCTTCCACTAGCTGGATCAGTCCCATGATGACTAAAGGCAAATTTTTCATCATAAACCACTAATCCCCCTGAAGATGAACCAGCCTTAAAGGTATATCTATTTTCAAAAAAACATTCTTCATAGATATCCGGCAAAAAATTTGCTATAGCCTTAGAAATGGTATATGTGCTGGAAAAGTGACCTACCATATTATCCTTTTCAAGTGGATCTTGCTGCTTCGAAACCACCTTTAGCTCTTCGCTCTTTTCCATATGGCTTCTATGCCAGCTACTTATATCTTTCCAATCCTCATATTCCTTTAAAATATCATCAACATTAACCCAATGCTTATCCTAAATTTCGAATACATATTCTCCATCCTTAGGTCTAGATGGCCAATACATTAATCTTGAAGGTTCATAGGTAGTACTGTCAAAGTACTCCATTCCAACATAACTAGCAATCTTCCTTGCAATTGCCTCATATTCATCTGGTCCAACTTCTCTGTTTAAGGGTAGAACCAGCCTTAATCTCGGAGCTTCAGGTGTATGACTATAAGTGGAAAGCTACCTCGCATTTATATTTAATTAATTTTTTATTATAGATAACACTTGGAATATTATTAAAAATCATGTTATTATACAAATATACATATATTGATAATTCAGCCATATAATCGGTATTAATTTCACACTCTTAGTATATAACTTGCATAAATCTTCATATTTTATCAACATTTAAATTAAATATGGTGCATAACATAAATATAATTTACTTGCATATTCAAAATATATTGAAATATATGTATGAATTTTTAAATTATGTAATGAGGGGTATCACATGAAGAACTATAAAGTCCTTAATATTGTTATTCTATTATTGGTCGGTTTATTTACAATGTTGAGTATTCATTTTGGAATTGTTTGTATAATTATTTCATCATTACTTTTAATACTTTGGACAATACTTTTTGTTCAAAAAAAATTAAGGTAGCTACTAATTAGTTTACTTTTAAGTGCTACGTCTTTTAATAACAGGAGTATTGATGGAAACTAATTAGAATCATATGAATACTATGAGTTTATTATTCGCTATTTAAGTAAAAAATGGGGTTGATTATGAGAAAAAAACAAGTTTAATTCTTATTCCTACTCTTATTATTCTTTTTTAGCATGATAAGCAACAGTTAATTTGACTATAACATAAATAAAAGCAGAATATATTGACCTGCTCCATGTCGTTTTGACAAAGGGCAGGTCATACAGTTATTTCTGGTTTTAATCATTTCTAACAAGTCATAAATGTTCTTCTTCCTGTTACATTAGATGATGTCACTTCCAAAATTGCAGAATTTATTTCACATGGATTATTACATATTTTTGCTTCACCAATGACTATAATACTATCAATTGCATTTCCTATATTTCTATCAAATTCAAGGCATACTTTATTATTACTATTCATACATTGAATTTTACTTCCTGAATCTTCACTATGAAGTGTAAACTTTATATTGTTTTTCTCAAACTTATAGTTAAAATACACAGGCACAACATAGGGCTGATTATCTTTGGCAACAGCAAGACGACAATATTGAATCTTATTTAGCATATTTATAATCTCATTCCAAGTTAACTCCCTGTAATTGCTCTTCTTCATGACTCAATTCCTTTATAAATACTTTATAGTATATTATATTAGTCATTTATTTATTTGATAACTCACATTAATTAAAATAAACTTCAGCCTTTGGAAGATCTTCTAAATAATCAGGATTTACCGCTGGAACATAATATATGAAATCACTTGGTTCTAAGAAGAAAACATCCATTAAATATGATTTAGCGAATTCCCTAGTAACTGCTCTAGACTTTAAACTAGCAGCAGAAATTCTTAAAACTGTTATAATTCGAAATATGGAGGAACTTATCCTCGTTGGAACTATATTTATCTTGCGAGTAGTTATGACCTTTGTCCTTGAAAGAGAAATCAAGATTGAGGATAAGGAACAAGGAAGAAACAGGAGTTTAATTGAAATGGATAGTAAATAATAAAAATTCCTCCATTAAGTTTATTTTAACTATTGGAGGAATTTTTATTATTTAACTTTCTATTGATTAATATGTATATTCAACGTATCAGAAATTCTCTTAATATCTGCCAAATTAGTTTTTACATTGTCTACATTATTCATAGTGCAAACGCTAATAAGAATATCTGCAATAAGCATAAGAGATGTCGCCATATTGTGAAAACCTAAACTTTTGCAACTTGAGGTGAAAAGAATATCTGCATGATTTGCTAGTGGTGACATATAGCCATCAGTAATTCCTATTACAGTGACACCTCTACCTTTTGCAATTTCAGTTACATCAATTACGTTTTTAATATACCTAGGTAAGGTTAAGCTTATAATCACATCACCTTCTCCCATTTTTACAATTTTTTCTGGCAGTGTAGTTCCTTCATCAGATAAAAGTTCACACTTCCCATATACTCTATTTAAGTTGTAATATAAGTAATGAGCTACTCCATAGCAGCTTCGGCCTCCAATAACATATATCTTTCTAGAATTTGTTATTAGACTTTCAGCCTTTAAAATGGTTTCATCAACTAAGGTCTCAAATGTAGCTTTTAAGTTTCCAGTTTGTTGATTTATTATTTCTTGAACTAAGTTATCTTTTATTAAACCACTTTCCAAATTCATCTCAAGCTTAACCGCTGGATCAGACTGCTTTTTCAATAACTCTCTCAATTCCTTTTGAAATTCTGCATAACCTGAAAAACCTAGATTTATGGTAAGCCTAACAATAGTAGTTGTACTAACTCCAACTTTCTTAGCCATTGCCTCTATAGTTGAATATGTAGATTCTATAGGATTTTTTAATATATAATCCGCCACCAACCTCTGTGATTTTGACACCTTCAAAACATTTTCTTGAAGGTAATTTAAAATATTTTCTTTCATTTAATCTCCCTGTTGACCTTTGTTATTTATTTTTACAGTACAAATTACATATACATTTATTTTTTAACAATTTTATCATATGAAATTTCCAAATGCAAACTAGAGATTTTCCAGCTATTTTCCTAGGATTTTCGAAACCCATTTTGGTGTAAGATTGGGTAATTCTCCACCCTTCATAACTGCCTCATTATATGAGTTAATCACTTCTTCTCTTTTCATTTCATAATGTAATTTTTCTTCTGCTTTAGTTAAAACTTCTTCAATGAATTCTCTAGGTACAACAGTTACCCCATCCGCATCTCCAACAATCAAATCTCCTGGTTTAACAGTTACTCCACCGCAGGTAATAATATCATTAACGCTTCCCTCTTCAACTTTCAAAGGACTTCTCTGCATAAATCCCTTTGAATAAAGTGGTAATCCTAGTTTTATACATTCCTCTCTATCACGAACATATCCGTCAATGATAATTCCCTTAACCCCAACAGCCTTTGCAGCACCAACAATTAATCCTCCAAGATAAGTTCTTTCACTATATCCTTTACCGTCAATAACCATTACATAACCTGGAGTACTAGCATAGGTTGCCATATGAATCGGAAAATTATTTCCATTTTCTGCCTCTACAGTCATTGCTGTTCCTATAATTTTCATAGCAATATGCACTGGCATAATTTCTGCTTCCATACAACCTTCCATAGGTATATTCATACCTTTCATACCATCTGCTAGCAGTGATGAACTAAGCTTTGTTGCTCTTTCTACAATTTCCTTTGAAAGAAGTTCTGGAAATTCCTTAATTTCTAATTTTTTCATTTATTTTCCCTCCAGCACATTTTGTATTATATTTTACTTTTAAATTTTTATCGTAAAATATAATACTAATACTATAATATTATCTTTTCTCTTTCAATATTATAAAAACACCTCTGAGGATTATATTTCCTCAGAGGTGTTTTTATCTCAACACTTTTATATTATAACTTTGAGAATGATTTTATATATAATTCTTTTAACTCGCTCATTAACGGATATCTAGGATTTGCTGAAGTACACTGATCATCAAAGGCCTGTTCCACCATATCATCTAATGTTGCAAGGAACTGCTCTTCTTTAACCCCTGCTTCACTTATAGTCATTGGCATGTTTACCTTCCTTTGAAGCTCTTTAATTGCTTCTATTAAAAGTTCAGCCTTTTCTTCATCGCTACTACCACCTAAGCCTAGATAATCTGCAATTCTACCATATCTCCATGCTGCATTAGGATATTTATATTGTGCAAAAGCAGCTTGCTTTGTTGGCGCATCAGTAGCATTAAATCTTATAACTTCATTTAAAAGTAAAGAGTTTGCCATACCGTGTGGTAGATGATGAAAAGCTCCTAGCTTATGAGCCATAGAGTGACAAATTCCCAAGAATGCATTTGAGAATGCCATCCCTGCCATAGAAGATGCATGTGCCATTTTTTCTCTTGCTTTAACATTAGTTGTTCCTTCACTATAAGCATCTGGCAAATACTTAAATACAAGTCTTATTGCTTCAAGGGCTAATCCATTAGTAAATTCAGAAGCCATTACTGAAACATAAGCCTCTATAGCGTGAACTAAAACATCTATACCAGCACAAGCTGTTAATCCTCTAGGTGAGGTCATCATAAGTTCTGCATCAACTATTGCCATGTCAGGAGTTAACTCATAATCAGCTAATGGATACTTTATTCCACTTCTTTCATCTGTTATAACTGCAAATGGAGTTACTTCTGACCCTGTTCCCGCTGAAGTTGCAACTGCTACCATCATAGCTTTTTCACCCATTTTAGGGAATTTATAAACTCTCTTTCTTATATCCATAAATCTCATGGCTAAATCTTCAAATCTTACTTCTGGATGTTCATACATTACCCACATAATTTTAGCGGCATCCATGGCAGACCCTCCACCAAGAGCTAATACTACATCTGGATTAAACTCTAACATTTCTCTTGCTCCTGCCTTTGCACATTTAAGAGTTGGATCCGGCTCAACATCTGAGAATATTTTAAAACTAATACCAAAGTGCTCTAAAACCTCTGTTACTTTATTTGTATATCCAAGTTCAAATAAAACGCTATCTGTTACTATAAATACCTTTTTCTTACCCATTTCATGTAATTCTTCAAGAGCAACAGGTAAACATCCATATTTGAAATAAGTTTTTTCTGGTGTTCTAAACCAAAGCATATTTTCTCTCCTCTCAGCCACGGTCTTAACATTTATAAGATGCTTTGGACCTACATTTTCTGATATTGAATTACCACCCCATGAACCACAACCTAATGTTAATGATGGAGCTAGTTTAAAGTTATAAATATCTCCAATTGCACCTTGAGATGCAGGCATATTAATTAGAGTTCTTGCCGTCTTCATTCTATCTCCAAATGCCCTTATTCTATCTTTTGACTTTAATGCATCCGTATAAAGGATTGAAGTGTGTCCCATTCCTCCAAGTTCAATTAACCTGTTAGCCTTATCTAAGGCTTCTTCAAATGAATCTGCACTATACATAGCAAGAACTGGTGATAATTTTTCATGAGAGAATGGCTCCTCAAGTTCTACTGACTCAACTTCACCAACTAGTATCTTAGCTGATTCTGGTACCACAACTCCTGCAAGGGCTGCAATATTAAATGCTGATTGACCTACTATATCAGAGTTTAAACCTCCTCTTTCATTTAAAATTACTTTTCTAACTTTATCTACTTCGTCTCCCTTAAGAATATAAGCTCCTCTTTCCGACAACTCATTTCTAACTGCTTCATACACATCCTTTAAAACTACAATTGACTGTTCTGATGCACATATAACTCCATTATCAAATGTTTTAGAAAGAAGTATTGAATTTACCGCCATTTTTATGTGTGCAGTTTCATCAATAATCGCTGGAGTATTTCCTGCTCCAACACCTATTGCTGGCTTTCCTGAAGAATATGCAGATTTAACCATAGCTGGTCCACCTGTAGCGAGAATTAAATCTGCTTCGCTCATAACTTCTTGAGATAACTCTATGCTTGGTTCATCTATCCATCCAATAATGTCTTCTGGAGCTCCAGCTTTAACTGCTGCTTCTAAGATAATTCTTGCAGCTTCTATAGTTGATTCCTTTGCTCTTGGATGTGGTGATATAATCATTGCATTCCTTGTTTTTAACGCTATTAAAGTTTTAAATATTGCTGTAGAAGTCGGATTTGTAGTTGGTACTATAGCTGCTATTACGCCTATTGGAGCTGCAACTTTTGTGATACCATAGGTTTTATCCTCTTCTAAAACTCCACATGTTTTCATATCCTTATACTGATTATATATAAATTCAGCTGAGAAGTGATTCTTTATTACTTTATCCTCAACAATTCCCATCCCAGTTTCTTTAACTGCCATCTTAGCTAGCTTAATTCTATTATCATTTGCCGCCATAGCCGCTTGTCTAAAAATTTCATCCACCTGCTCTTGGGTGAAAGTAGCAAATTTTCTTTGAGCCTCTCTAAGCTGCTCCATTTTCATACCTAATTCTTCCATATTCGTAACCTTCATTTTTTAATTCCTCCCGCTCTTTAAATATCATTGTTAAATTTTTAACTTAATCCTTAATTTTATTCTAATACTTTGTTTATTTTTTGTCAATCTTTTTTTTAACATTTTAAAATTTTAATTATGTATAGGATTTCACTTTTTCTTCTTCTCCTCAAACATCACTTCAAAAGCCCTGTTTATTCATGCATCCAGCAGTTTTATATTTAATTAAGCTACCGACTAAATATAAGAAATCCAGTTACTTATTTCATTTAACTGGAAACTATCAAACTTATTATTTTAACTTTTCTATTTTTATATATTATTTTTCAGGTTTCATCGTTATTTTTTTAACGTTATTCTTTGAAAAAAAGTCTTCTTTCCATATTAGATAAGAAGACTTTCATTGGACTTAAGTAATTTTTACTGCTGTACCTTTAGGTATGTTATCATATATCCACTTTGCATTTTCCTTTGCAAGACGTATACAACCATCTGAAAGTGCCTTTCCAAGCCTGCCATCTCTAACAGTGCCATTAAGATTGTAAATTATAGAATGAAATAAATAATTACCTTTGAATTGCGTATAGTACCAGCACTTATAACCTTTTTCCATACCAAAATATAATCCTTTTATTCCAATTGTAAAATCTCCCTTTGGCGTTGGTGTTGACGGCTTACCAATGGTGCATAAATAGCTGTGTACTATTTTCCAATTTTTCTGCTTTCCTGTAAAAATGTTTGTTTTAAAATTTTTCAAATCAACCCATATAAGATAGTTCGTATTACTATCAAGATTATTTGAATTAACAAAGTTAACTGCATTTGTACTATATCCTTCAGCTCTAGTTAAACTTTTCTTGATTTTATCTATGACTTTCATTATTTACCCCTAATAATCAATTCAATATTATCATATGTTTTATATAAAAAAACTCTCCTAAAATAAGCAATCTAGTCAGCTATAATTAACCTCTAATTTTAAAACTTCATTTAATCAGTGTACTTTATTATTAACTCATTATGTCTATAATTATATTCTTTATATCTTCAGTCAATCCTTGGCCCAAATTTCTCTTGAATAAATTCTCATGTGATATTCCATTACTCTTAAAATAGTTCCTAATTAAAGGAATCCTTCCTTTTGGGTCTTTCATAACAGCATAGGCCACATACCAATCTTCTAAAGTTGTAAAATTCACTTCAATTTCATCATCAATTACTCCATGAACTATAGCTTCTTCATCTAGAATAAATTCATAGATTTCATTATTATCCAAAGCTATTTTAAAGTCACCTAAAAACTCTATGTCAGTACCATCTACTATATATCCAAAAAACTCCTCAGTCCTATAGGGTTCTTTAGATGGTAAAACTACCCTAGTTCCTATAGTATCCATAAAGCCTTTTACCCTTTCAGAATCTCTAGCATCAATTAAAATATCAATATCTCTTGGCTCAGATACTAACCCATAATTACTTAGCATTACGGAACCACCAATTGCCCAAGTACAATCTATATTATTTAATCCCTTTACTATCTTTTTCAAAACTTCTATATTCATATATTCCTCCATGAAATCCATACTTTTTATACCTATTATAGCATTTCATTTTAAAGATTTTCATTTAACCTATATAAAACTTTATAATAATA
>DALZNT010000057.1:0-22843 GCA_032005505.1 Clostridium sp.
TGTCGCTATATCAATTTTTCTTATGGTTTGTAGTAATCAAGATAAGAGTATAATGGATAATCCTAATTCTATTAATTTAAGTGAAGAAGCAGCAACTGAAATGTTTCAAACGATGTACGATATGACTAACTTAAAAGAACAAAAGGTGATTTTATTAGATAACACGCTTTATGCTGAATTTTATTTTGACAAAAGTGCAAGTAAATCAGAAATTGATTCAGCACGTAGCTTTGTATTAATGACATTTGTTCTTGAAAAAAGCTCTCCCTATGGTGAAATACCGTATATGTCCTTAGTTGATCAATCTCAAAAGAAATTACACTGGGAAAACACAGTATGCAATATATACCAAAACGATAAAAAAGTTTTTTATGAGAAATATAAAGGAATGAAACTGGAAGTTTCAGAGGAGTATTAAAAATATAAGCAATTCCAAGTTGATAAATAATATTAGGATATTCTTCATAAAGGAGAGCGTAAAAGCTTTTTTTATTTTTAAAAATATTTTGGACTTGAAATAAAATGATGATTCCTTAATTGGTATTTTGTATAAATTAACTTATATGGTAAAATGGTGATGGGAATAATGAATAGTTGTTTTAAATTGTGAATAAGTTAAGAAATTAGATTTAGCTTACTTAGCTATATCATGATATTATTGTTAACTAAGATTTAATTAGCGGGAGGTTGGAAATGGAAAATATATTTTTTAGAAAAGCAACCATAGAAGATTCTTATTTTATAAGTTCCTTATTTATTAATGATGAATATGAAAAAATTTTTGCGGAAAAAAATACTAATGAAGAGGACTGGAAAGAGAGATTTCAATACTATACTAACTATGAAAATTTTATAATCTGCAATTCATCAAATAATGAAAAGATAGGTTGGATTATGTATGAAATAAAAGATAGACAGTGTAATTTACATCTAATTGTATTAAAGTATGAAGAGTTAGGAAAAAACTTTGGTTATCAATCTTTATTGGAAGTGATTAAAAGAGTAGCAGATAGAGCTCAGTGTATTAAACTTGATGTCCAAAAACAGAATGAAAGAGCTGTTAATTTTTATAAGAAGTTAGGTTTTGTAATTGAAGGAGAAGAAGAACAACCTGTAGGCGATTATACTCAATGGTATTTGAAAATGAAGTGTTTAATTTCATAGAAACATATAATTGTAACATTAGTGTATTTATTAATTTTAGATTTTGACGCACAAAATAAGCATGAACTTAATAAGTAGATGTATTATTTAATAAAATAAATGATACGTAGTGACAATAAGAATAGATGAATTTATGAGTATGAAACTGAGTATTTATGAAAACATTGCTTATTGGGAAGCACCTGATAGTAAGTATTTTCCTTGGAAAATACTACGCATCCCGAGGAAGGTGAATATTGACAGAGGCAAGCGCTTGATTAAATCAAATGGGGTATGGGTTTTAAAGAGATTTGTGATGTAATCCAATAATAAAAAAAATAATTATGCATATAATTTACAATATATGCAATAAAAAGATATAGTGGATATACAAGTTGATATGTAATATGTTGGAGTGTTAAATTATGATGGGGAGTATTGTAGAATGGACAATGGCAGCACTATTTGCAGTATTTGCAATAATATTGTTTTCGGGAAAGGGAGCTTTTTTAATTGCAGGCTATAATACTGCCAGCAGGGCTGAAAAGGCAATGTATGATGAAAAAAAACTATGTAGGGTTATGGGGAGTGGCATGGGTGCAATTGCTATATTAATTGTTATCATAGCGAGTTTTGGCTATGATAGGCCCACTTGGACAATATGGCTTTTACCTGTTGGAATTATTGTTATTGTAGTTGTTATGTTGATTCTCTGCAATACTATATGCAAGTCTAAGAATCCGCCAGAGGGTTATTACCTAGAAGAAGGGGAGGTTTCCTCAAAAAGCAATAAAAAACTTGTCATTGGTGTTGTAGTTTTTGTAGTAGCAATCTTAATAATTATTGCGAGCACTCTTGTTACTGGAGATATTAAGACTACTATTAATGATACAGAGATAAATATTATTGGCTCCTATTGGGGTGATTATGTGGTAAGTCTTGACGGTATTGAAGATGTTTCTTTAAAAGAAGGTATTAATTTAGGGAAAAGAACAAATGGTATGGGAAGCATCAAGCTTTCAGAAGGAAGTTTTAAAAATACTGAATTTGGAAGCTATACGCTTTATGCTTATAATAAATGTAAGAGATATATTATCATTGATACTACTAATGGAAAGGTAGTTATTAATGCAGAAACACCAGAATCAACTAAGGAGCTTTACGAAAAAATAATTGAAGCAGTTGAATAGTGGATAGTCAAAAGTTATTATAAAAACTAATGCTATGGATTATTTCTTTTACTGGGTTAGGCATAGTCCACCTTGGAGCGATATTATTAATGGAGCCTGTATTTTTAAAATTACCTGGAATTCTACCTGGGATAGTAGCTATATTTATTTTTAGAATATTGGGTCAATTATTGCTGAAACCAACATTTTTAAAAAATAAATACGAATTTATTGACCATATTAAATAAACAATCTTAGCATTATGTCCGTTAAATAGGAAATTTGTAGAGGTGATAAATTATGGAAGGTGTAGAACGTTATAAGGTTAGATTGTTACCACATAATGTTGAATGGAAACAGGAATTTTTACGAACACAAAATGAATTGGAAGAAGTATGGAGTGAGAATATAATTGATATTCAACATGTCGGGAGTACAGCGATTACAACTATATATGCTAAACCTATTTTGGATATTGCAGTTAAGTTAAAGTCAATTTCAGATATGAACATTGAAGCATTAAGGCAACGAGGATATAGTTATCGTGGTCCACAAAATGGTAATACAAAATATCATTTGTTTGTATTACGAGGTGATAGTCAAATATCGTTAAGGCATATTCATTGTTATGATAAAGAAGAAAAGGAATTTAATATGTTAGTTGGTTTTCGTGATTATCTAAATACTCATTCCGATGAAGCTGAAAAATATGAACAATTGAAATTAGAATTTGCTAAAAGATATCCAGACGATAGAAGTGCCTATACAAATGGAAAGGAAGAGTTTATTGAATCTATTTATTCAAAAATATCTATCTAAATTCCAATTCATCCAGGAGGTTAGATGAAATTAAATAGGAACAATTTTAAAGTAGTGTAACAAAGAAAGGTCAGCAGTTTTGCTGACCTTTAGTTTTGTGATTTTACTGTGAATTTAGTTATGAAAGTGCTCGTGATTTTAAGGTGGAAAGTAAAATTATACTATTTATATCTATATAGGAATACATGTAAGAGCAAAGTCTGAAAGCAACCTTCCTGAATCCAGACCTGTGAGGCCTAGTGAATTAATCCTGCGGAAGCCACCCGAGAGGTGTGGAATTTACAATTTAAGTGCGATACGACCTTATTTAGGGTATAATGTTTTTAATAGTAAGATAAGTTAGGGGGGATACTTATGATGAAAAGAATAATTATATTGGTATTAGCAGGAACACTGGCCTTAGCTACTGGATGTAGTAAAGAGGAAAAGCAGGCTGGTATTTGGGAAGAAATTGCAATGGAAGAGATGGCTGAGGATGAAGCGGTAAGGGGGCAGGTTCCAGAGATAAAGGAACTAGAGCTTTATCCATTTTTTGAGGATGATACAGCTCTCTTTGGGTATATGAACTCCAAAGGTGAAACTGTAATTGAACCACAGTTTAAGCGGGCAGAGGATTTTGATTATATTACTAGAGATGCTAGGGTTTTTGATGAAAATGAAAATATGAATTATGTTGATGAGAATGGGAAGCTGATTTTAAAGGAGTTTAGCCATAAGGGGATAGGATATCCAACAGCAGGTCTTATAAGTTTTAGTGATAATCAAAACTATTGGGGTGTAATGGATGTAGATGGAAATATTATATTACCACCTGAATATGAATTGGTGAATATTCAGAAGGATGGATACATGTTCTTTTCATACAATGGTAAATATGGTATGGCCAACAGCAAGGGTGAAATCATCATAGAGCCTATCTACGACTATATTTTGGGGGATTCTTCAGGAATTATAATAAATAATGATGATAAGTATGGGATCTATGATGAAGCTGGTAATGAGGTTTTACCTATAGTTTATGAGGATATTACTAGTATAGCTAAAGATTTAATTGGATTAAAGGATGATAGTGGTAAATATGGAATGTACAATTATGAGGGTGAGAAGATAACTGACCATATTTACGATGAGATTAATGGCCATCTAAGAACTTTGATACAGGTTTCTAAGGATGGAAAGTATGGCTATATTAATAACCAAGGAGATGTTGTGGTAGACATTGAATATGAAGGCATAGATATAACCCTAGACCCACGTTATGCCCAGGTAAAGGTAGATGGAAAATATGGAATAATGGATATGTATGGCGAATGGTTAGTTGAGCCTAAATATGATTACATAAGCTTTGGATATGGCAATGACATGAAGCTTATTGAGGATTGTTTTATCGTAGGTGATGGAGAAATGAGGTCTTTAATTGATAAAAATGGCAAGGTATTGCGTGAAGAAATATATGATGGTGTGAGTATTAATGGGGATTCTATTTTTGGCAGTAATGAGGAGTATAAGTATATTCTTTTAGATTTAAAGGGCAATGAACTTGGGAAATATAAACATATCCTTGGTGGTGGAGAGTATATGCTGGTTAAGGATAGTGAAGAGGAGACAGATGGGTATGTAGTTGATTTATATACAGGCCAGGCTGTATCAACAGAGAGGTATGAAACTATGAAGACCTATCTGAATTATAAAAGAATCATTGCAAGTAAAGGGGAGAATATTTATATCATGGACGAAAATCTTGAGGTTCTCTTTGAATTACGTGCATCACAGACTGGAATTTGGATAAGAGACATAGAAATCTATGGTGAAGATCTAATTAAAATTACAGATGATATTGGTGGAATTAAGTGGTTAAATAGTAATGGTGAAAGAATTAAATAATGGAATCTAAAAAAATAAGCAAGTATTTTCCATGGGAAATACTAAAATCATTGGGGGGTTTAGTGGTTGACATGGTCAAGCACTTATAGCACATCCAGCATCTACAGGTCATGGATTTAATCTTCAAGGAGGATGCTCTACAATAAGGTATTTTGCTAAAGTATAAATATATTTCTAACAATAATACAATAATATGGAAATTGACTCTGAGAAATACTATAATAGAAATTGTAATTACATTTAAAAGGGGGTAATGTTAATGGCAAAGGTTTTGCTTGAAAGAAAAGATGTAGACCCAGCGCTCACTTGGGATTTATCTGCTATCTACGGAACAGAAGAAGAGTTTCAAAATGAAGTTAAAAGGATGAGGGAGCTTTCACAAAAAATAGAACAAGAGTATAAAGGAAAATTGAGTACTGCAGATACAATTAATGGGTGCTTAGATAAACTAAAAGAACTATATAAGATTATGGTATTAACGGTGAATTATGCGGAACTTGCAGTATCAGTAGACTATACAAACAATGAAAATCAAGATAGAAGCTTTAAGGTAATGAATTTAATTGCTGAAATTGAAAGCAGTCTTAGCTTTATAAATAGTGAAATAATAGAGGCAGAGGATGAGGTTCTTGATGAAGCTATAAATTTATCTAAAGAAAATAGTAATTATTTAAGAGAAAAGAGAAGAAGTAAGGCACATGCACTTCATCCAGAGGCAGAAAGAGTATTAGCAGCTTTATCTGAAACCTTAGAAGGGCCTTATAAAATTTATGAGCAGGCAAAGCACGCTGATATGGATTTTAAGAGTTTTAATGTTGATGGAGAAAGTTATCCTCTTGGTTATGCTCTTTATGAAAATAATTATGAATATGAAAATGACACAAAGGTTAGAAGGGCGGCATTTAATGAATTCTCTAATAAGTTAAGGGAATATAAGAATACAACGGCTGCTGCATATCAGCTTCAAGTACAGAAGGAAAAAACTATGGCTAACCTAAGGGGCTTTGATTCAGTCATTGACAGTTTATTGTTCCCACAGCAGGTTGGCAGAGACTTATATGACAGACAGATAGACTTAATAATGGAGAAGCTTGCACCTCATATGAGAAAGTATGCAAGACTTCTTAAAAAGATACATGGCCTAGATGAGATGACTTTTGCAGATTTGAAAATTGCAGTTGACCCTGCATATGACCCGGATGTAACTATTGAAGAGTCTAAAAAGTATATTGAGGATGCATTAGCTATTTTAGGTGATGACTATTTAGATATGGTTAAAAGGGCATATAGTGAAAGATGGGTTGATTTTGCACAAAATAAAGGGAAATCAACAGGTGGATTTTGCGCATCTCCATATGGAAGCCATTCATTCATATTATTGTCATGGAGTGAAAAGATGGCAGAAGTATTTACCCTAGCACATGAGCTTGGCCATGCAGGACACTTTACGATTTGTAATGAAGCACAAAATATATTCGATGCAGATGTTTCAATGTATTTTGTGGAAGCACCATCTACTATGAATGAACTTCTTATGGCAAATTATCTTTTAAAATCTAATAAGGATAAGAGATTTAGAAGATGGGTATTATCTTCAATGATTACAAATACTTATTATCATAATTTTGTTACCCACCTGTTAGAAGCAGCTTATCAAAGGGAAGTATATAAATTAATTGATGCAGGGGGAAGTGTTCAAGCTGAAACCCTTAGTAAAATCAAGAAGGATGTACTTGAAAAGTTCTGGGGTGAGGATGTGAAGATAATAGATGGAGCAGAACTTACATGGATGAGACAACCTCACTATTATATGGGTCTTTATTCTTACACCTATAGTGCAGGTCTTACAATAGGAACAGAAGTGAGCAAGAGGATTTTGAAGGAGGGCCAGCCAGCTATAGAGGATTGGAGAAAAGTACTTAAGGCAGGTTCAACTAAAACTCCAGTAGAGCTTGCAAAGATGGCAGGTGTAGATATAACTACTGATAAGCCTCTTCTTGATACCATTGATTATATTGGAAGTATTATTGATGAGATAGTTAAACTAACAGACGAGATATAAGAAGAGTATAAAGGTCTTCAGATTTTATCAAATGATATTAAATATAGATCATAGATGTCAAAGGAATATAAAAAAGATGACTCCTGTTCACAATACAGGAGTCATCTTTCAGTCTAGGCCTTTTTTACTATTCTTGACATTGGGCACATTTTATTTTATTACTTAATCGGAATTTAAGAGACGTGGCTTATTGTCCTTAAGAATACAGGATTTAAAATAACTTAATTAGTGATTTTAACTCTTCACATAAAACTTTTGCAAGCTCAAAATCATTAGCTTTTAAAGCTAGTTCTATTTTCGTTTCAACTAATTTTTTCTTTTGTTCAATTTCTAAATAGTCTTTATCAAAATGACTAGCATAAATCATCTTTCTAAATTTTCTCATGCTCATTTTCCTAATGGTCTTATCTTCAATGATTAAAACATAATCCATACAATTTACTACAGAATAGAAATCATGGGAAATCATGAGAATGGCACCATTATAGTTTTCTATGGCTTTTTCTAGAGCTAGTTGAGAATAGGTGTCTAGATGACTTGTCGGCTCATCAAGAAGCAACATATTTGCTTTACTAGTAGAAACTTTAGCTAATTGGAGTATGTTTTTTTCTCCACCAGATAAAGATCCTATTTTTTGATTAAGGATTTCTTCCTCAAAACCATACTTTGCAAGGTAGGATATAATCCCTTCAGTAGTTCTAAGTCCAGCATCGAAGAATTCTTCAAGTATTGTATTAGACTCATTCAGCATTTCGCCTTGAAGTTGAGATAAATAAGCCATTGTAATATCTTCATTTATCTCAATAGAATCATGGGTATTTTTAAAGATTTCTCTGAGTAAAGTCGTTTTTCCGGTACCATTTGAACCTATGATTGCCACTTTATCAGTAGATTTAATCTCAAAGTTAACATTTTCCAGAAGAATCTCATCAAAGGCAACGCTGTAATCCTCGACTTTTAATGCAATGGTTTCTTCGATTTCATTATAGGTAACTAAACGGATATCCGGTTGTTTAATAGATACAAAGGGAGCTTTAATTCTGCGCGCTTCTAATCGCTCTTGGATTTTAACTCTAGCCTTTAGCTTTTTACCTTTAGAAGCTTGATCATAATCCGTTGCCATAACTCGTAGTTTATCTACTAAAATTTGATTTCTCTCAATTTCTTCAGCATCAGCAGTAGCTAACTCTTGTAACTCAATCTTCTTTTCAAGTAGTGAGAAGTTATAATCAATATAGCTTCCATCAAACTCTTGAAGCTCCATATTTTCAAGGTGAATAATTTTATTAAAACAATGATTCAATAGATATCTGTTGTGTGTAATAACTAGTAGGGTTCTGCTGTGAGAATTAATTAGATTTTTAAGGGCATTAAGGTTTTCAAAATCTAAAAACACATCAGGTTCATCCATAATCAGTAAGTCCGGGTTACTTAGCATTTCCTTAATTACTTGAGTGAGTTTAAATTCACCACCACTAAGTTCAGATACCATTAGATCTTTATGCTTCATCAGGTTTGCTAAATTTAATTTCTTATTAATGTTGCTTTCAAAATCATTCCCACCAAGTGCATCAAATGCGTCTAAAGTTTCTTGGTACTTTTCTAGTAAGGAATCAATATCCGAAGATGTTTCCATTTCAGTACAAATTGCGGTTAATTGGTTCTGGAGCCTAATACACTCTCCACCTATATATTCGAATACCGTCATTTCTTTTGTTTTATCTGCCTCGGAGAACTGACTTACATACCCAGTTCTGCAGCCCGGTGCTATCTCTAACTTTCCATCGAACATATATCTTTCCGGATCCAAAATTAAATCTATAAGTGTGCTTTTTCCACTACCACTTATGCCTATAAAAGCACAGTGTTGACCATCTTCTAATGTAAATGAAATTTGATTATATAGGTCTTTTTGTGGAAATGAGTAGGATAAGTTATCAACTTTTATCATATTATTACCTCTCTTTATCATTAAAAAAGAGCTTATAAAAATAAGCTCTTCGGTATATTATTCCCCAATCGTAATCTTATAATAGATTTTTATAGGGTAAAGATATTCTTTTGAATTTACTGTAGAAGTATAACATTTTTTACGACTCATTTCAATCATTTCATTCTCAGGGTCATATAATGTCTTTGTCACTTTAATCATCCCTGACTCTAAATCTTCATCTGTATAATCTCAGTATCTCATAATGGGAACAACATATTCAACATTATTTCTATCTGGAAAAACCAAATTTAATATCAAATCATCTTTTATATTTTTGTCTTCTCAAAGAATATAACCCTTTGAATGAATATGTAGTAGATAAACGTAAGCTATATTATAGAAGGAAGAAGTCACAAGTATCCAATCAACAGCTTTTTCATTAATTTGGAGAATATTTTCAGAATTTGTAGCACCTGACTATGCTCAAGAATCAGTAGAGAATTTTAAATTAAATCTTATTGATAATATTGATATTATAAGAAATAGTTAAGTTCAGTAAATTTCAGCAGTATACTTAAACACAGTGAAGATTTTAAAACTAGAAGTGCAATTTATATGAAATGAAAAATATCCAATTTTTTTCTTGAGGATTTCGCATAATATATAAACAACATTATATTATATAAAGAACATTGTATTATATTGATTGGGAGGTATATTATATGCGAAAAATTTTAATGTACACATTTCTGATAATTATTATAACATTATTATTGGGTGGATGTACTTCAACAAACCCAAGTAATAATCAAGAAAATAAAGTACTAAAGAATTCAACAAAACAAAGCGATAATCAAGAAAGCGAAGCACCAAAGAATTGCATTGAATATATTGAAAATTCTTTATTTCATGCAAAAAACTATATTGATACCGATATTGTAAAAAAAGATAAGCTTACAGAAATGACAATCGATTTGGTGATTATTGAAAAAGGAAAAGATAGTATGTTAGATTTATCTGATTTAGTCTATATAATTGGTGATACTTATGGTCACGATTTTGCTGTTATTGTATGTGACAGTGAAACATTTGAAGTTATTGGATATATGCCGATAGATTAAAACCATTAAATAAAATATTATTTTTATACGTACTTGTATTATATTGAGAGTTAATAAGGTCAGCATTTAGATATGCTCCTTTTATAGTAGACAGTTTAAATAATAAAACTGTTTCTATAAAGGGGGCATTTTAATATTACTTTTTTCCTTATCTAAAATGAAATATTTGAATATTGATTTGATGTTTTAATTATAAAATTTGAAATAAAAGCAATCAATGTTAATTGAATGGCGAAAGTATAAATATTTACATTATATTGAGGTTGTGATAACCTTAAACTAATATGAGTAATAAAATGTTAAATATATAATTTAATGGATGAAAAATGGGGAATAAGAAACTAAAAACGAGTGTAAAGAGGGGGATTGTATGAAAAAGATATGCTATTTTTTTATCTTTGTTTTAGCAGTTTTGACTACTTTTCTGTGCGTTGAAGAATTTAATAGTTTTTACTTTACAAAGATAACGAATTCTTCTAGTTTAATTGGGGATCAGCTAGATAAGAAGGATATTGGAACAATAATACCCTATAGTAATAAATCCAAGGATGCAGAAGGTCTTATTAATCAGATTGCAGAGTTTGCTGAAAAAAATGATTATACTGCAGTGATATCGAAAGGTAATCTTAGTGCAAATGATAAAAAATCTTTTGTATATGTATACTCTGATGAGTTAGATTTGAAAAAGGATGTGTACCTAGAAAAAAATATAGATATTGATTTAAAGAGTAAGGATGAAAATGTTTATTATACTACAGATAATGAGGATAAAAGTGCTACGGACATAATGTATTTATTATCTGATAAATACAGAGATGGGGTAGTGTATCCCAAAATATATGTGAAGCCTTTGTATCAATATAAGGTTGATTGGAAAGATAATAAAGATAATCCCTTTGTTATTTTTTACTCAAATGATTTTGAAGGCACAAAACAGAAAATTATTAATGAATTTGAAGGAGTGGAACCGGAAGCCATTGGTAGTGTTTCTAGTATGCCAGCGAAAGCTAAAGCAATGAGTACAAGTTTAAAGTTAATTATAATAACTATTTTAGTTATAGTACTGTTATTAACCTGTGCAATCAATAAGAGTATGAGAGATATAAGTATCCGTAAGATGCATGGAAACAGCATAAGCCAGATTATTTCAATTCTATTCGGAAGGTTTTTCTTCAAGGGAATAATTGTATTTATCCTTGGTCTAGTAATTACCTATTCTATATTAGTTGGTGAAATTTCACCTATGGCATTTAATATTATTAAGATGTTATTGATGGTATTTGGCCTGTTTATTGGATTCTATATTTTATTAACTATATTTATCTATGGATTTATAAAGGTGCTTTCTACGGCGTTAAATATGAGAAAGCGTCATGTGAATTACACATTGGTTAATATTAATTTGGTTCTTAAGCTGATTTTGATGGTTGTAATAATTGCTCCATTTTTAACTACAGTTCTAGATGCGACAAGATCAGCGAGAGTATTATATGATGTAAATAAATATCATGACTTGGACAAGTATAGATACAATGTTGAAGGTATTTATAACACTGACGTTTCTGGAGGTTTTGAGGGAATTACTGAATTTATGAAGTTGCAGAAAAAAGCCATGGAAACTATAGATGCTGCAGGAGGAGTATATATAGATACTGCACAGATCAGTATGGATTTTTTTGATGAATACCAAAGAACATATAATAAGGCTGAAGATAAAGAAAATATAAATTTAGTAGACATTAGTAATAGGATATTCACAAAGAGCTATGTACCTTTTATTATAGTAAACAAAAATTATCTTAAGGATTATGAAATTACTCTTGAGGATGGAACTATACTTAATTTGGATTCCATAAGCAAAAATACTATGCTGGTACCTGAGTGTCGAAAACATGTTAAGCTTGGTAAATATTCAGGGTACACCGATGGAGAAAAAACAGAGGTTATGAAGGTTAAGGATGGAATGTCCTACTATAATCCAGATTCTACTTCTCAGTATCCAAGCAGGTTAATTGAAAATCCTGTAATTTTAGTAATTAATGATTATAATGTTAATCTGTCTCCAAATCAGTCGAATAATTATTTCCCTGACCTTGAATTGATGAAAGAGAAATTAGATGAAGCAGGAGTTAAAGGAAGATATTCCTGTGCTAATATTGCAAAGTTTATGGAGAATGACGTTAAATATAATACTAGAATACTAATAAAAGGAATTGTAACTGTAGTCCTCTACACCTTCATAATGCTTGTTTTCCTCTACCAAAGTGTATATCTCTACATGGAGGAAACCAAGAGGCTAATCTCAGTTCAATATGTATTAGGACATGGTAAATTAAGCAGATACAGTGAGATTATAGTTATGAACTTAGCACCTCACGCTTTCTTGTTTATGATAAGTGTAATTTTCTTAAGCATACCAATAAATTTGATATTTAATTTCTGTGCAACCTTCATGGTTATAGAGTTGTTATTCATGATTTACATGATTAAAAAGTTTGAGAAAAATACTGTAATAGTAGTTTTAAAGGGGGAATAGAGATATGTCAGCTATCGTTAAAATAGAGAATTTAAATAAAACCTATAAGGATAAAATAGTTTTTAGTAAATTTAACTTAGATATAATAGAAAATAGTTTTACAATTATCAGTGGTGCTTCAGGCACAGGAAAATCTACACTTTTAAATATCATAGGACTTCTTGATAAAAAGACTAGTGGAGACATAACGCTATTTGACCAGAAGAATGTAGCTCCATTTTCAAAGAAGGCTGAGCTATTACTTCGTGATAAGATAGGCTACCTATTCCAAAACTACGCTTTAGTTGAGAATAAAACAGTGGAATATAACTTAAAAATAGCCTTAGAAAATGTAAAGGCAACTAAAAATGAAAAGGAAAGAATGATTCGTAAGGCATTAAAAGAAGTTGGTCTTGAAGGCTATGAAAAGAAGAATGTGTATAAATGTTCAGGGGGAGAGCAGCAACGTATATCCATAGCAAGACTTCTACTAAAGTCCTGCGAGCTTATCCTTGCGGATGAGCCTACAGGAAGCTTAGACCATGGGAATAAGATGATTGTAGTGGAACTTCTAAAGAAGCTTCACAGTGATGGGAAGACAATAGTGATGGTGACTCATGATGAGGAATTGATGGCAGTTGGAGATACTCATGTAAATTTATAAAATAAAATTTTTTTCTATTAATTAGATACTTAAAGTCCGATATATGAGTATATAACTATGTTGGAGGATAATTATGAACTTAATTGATATAATACGTGATAATAAAACTCCTTTAATATCAAAACTGATAATGAACCTTATTAAATTATTACGAGATAAAAGGACCATTTTTATTAAAAATGGTCCTTTTAAAATCCTTACATTTCTTTCAAATCAAGCTTCACAGGGTCTACATAAATAGTTTTATTAGTAGAATAAGTTACCATACCAGGTTTACCCTTAGCCATCTTTTTAACATTTCTAACTTCAGTGTAGTCTATTTCTGCTTTAGGTGAATTTTTGCCATTGCTATAGTAGGCTGCTAATGTTGCGCCTTCAAGAAGAGTTCTATCAGGAATTTCACCCATGTTTTTAATGATTACATGAGAACCAGGAATGTTTTTAATGTGCATCCAGATATCATTATTGTGAGCAAACTTTAGAGTTAAATAATCATTTTGAAGATTATTTTTACCTACATAAATATCTATGCCATCGCTAGAGATAAAGTGAAGAGGCTTAGATGGTTTATCCTTTTTACCTTTTGAAGATTTCTTAAAGGCAATATATCCAGTCTCCACAAGTTCACTTTTAATGTCCTCTAAGTCCTTGTAAGTATCTGCATTTTCAATATTAGATAAAACTGATTGAAGATATACAAGCTCATCTTCTGCTATCTCAATTTGGATATAAGCATTTTCTTCTGCCTTCTTTAATTTATTATAACGCTTATAATATTTTTGAGCATTTTCAGATGGAGTTTTATTTACATCTAAAGGTACTGTGATATATTCGCTTTCCTCACTGTAGTAATTTAAAGCCTCTACCTGTTTATCACCTTTTTTTATGTTATATATATTAGCAGTTATAAGCTCACCATATAAGTTGTACTTAGGCTTTTCTTCACATTCCTCAAGGGTTTTATTTAAAATATTAAGCTTTTTCTCAACTCTATCGATGTTATTATTAACAAGTCTTTGCATATCATGACTTCTGCCTTGAAGTCTATTAACTTTGTCTCTAGCATGATAGAATTCTTCTATTAGAATGCTAGGAGAATCATATTCTTTAGAAGAACCACCTTCTGCTAAGAGATAATTAAGCTTAATGCAGTGGAAGTCCTTAAGTTCATCATTAATAGAATAGCTGGAAAAATCATAGTTACCGTTTTTAGCAGGATTAAAGAAGTTTACTAAGAAGCTATAAATATTTTTCAGATTTCCCATAGAAAACTCAATATTAGCTTCTTGAAGCTTAAAGGCTAGTTCCTTAGCTATAGGTCCGCCTATTCCATCTATAATTTTAGTAAAGAACTTTTCATTAAGTTCATCCTCAATATTATATTCAGCTAGAACTTTTTTTTCAAAGTCTTCGTAGGTACTTTCAAAGATATCTACTTTATTGCTCTTTGGTGGATAAACATAGTCTATTCCAGGGTATAGAACTCTATAGGTATTTATGTCAGGAGTTATGTGCTTAACACAGTCCATAACAACGCCATCTCTAGCCCTTATTAGAGTAAGGTTACTGTGACGGCCCATGATTTCAACTACTAGAGTGTAGATACTATTAAATCCAAGGTCATCGCTGCTTTCAAAATCCATCATTAAAACTCTATCATTATCTAACTGACGAATATCCTTTAGGACAGCTGTATTTAAGTATTTTCTAAGAACCATACAAAATACAGGAGCCTTCATAGGGCTTTCTTTAGTGTAGTCTATGAAGTTAATTCTTGGATAAGATGCGTTAGCACTTAAAAGTAATCTCACATTTTTTCTGTTTATTTTAAAAGATAGTACTATTTCATCCTTTTCAGGCTGAGTTATTTTATCAACTCTATAATTTAAAAGAGTATCTTTAAGCTCTTTGGCTAGAGCTCTTAGATATAATCCATCTAATGCCATTTAAATCAATCCTTTCAATACTTATTCGAATGAGTGCTCAAAGAGTAAGTCCCCGTAACCAAATCATATGTGCCCTATGGGTGAAGATTTGGACGGTTATTTAACTTTGAATTATTAAATCACCTGTGCCCTTTAGGGTATAGATTTATATTCTCACTTAAGTGTATATTTTACAGTATATCACTATTGATTTATAAAGGAAACTCCTTCTCACATGCATTCGAATGAGTAAGTTCACGTAGACCAAATCACGCGTGCCCTATGGGTGAAGATTTGGACGTTCACTTAAGGAAATATAAACTGGGGAAGGATTACTTAGGACAAGACCCGGGATGAATGATATAATAAGTAATTATAAAGAAGTAATGTTATGGGGGAATAGTTGTGAAAAATGAAGTTGAATTAAAAGACAATCTTGTAGCTCTAAGAAGAAGGTTTCATCAATGTGCTGAGATAGGATGGCTGGAATTTGAAACAACGTTTGAGATAATAGAATATTTACAGAAACTTGGATATAATATAAAATACGGTAAAAGTATCCATCATAATCCTATGGGAAGAGATGAGAAACTTATTGGTTTACATAGAGAGAGAATGAAGAAAAACTATAAAGATATAAATATGAAAGAGGTTTTGGAAGGCTATACAGGAGCTGTGGCAGAGCTAGATACAGGAATACCAGGGCCTACAGTAGCCTTTCGTTTTGATATTGATGGTCTCGAGGGCGATGAGGGAAGAGAAAATCATAGACCCTTTGATGAAGGTTTTCAATCAAAGAATCTGAATATGTTTCATGGCTGTGGTCATGATGGTCACATTGCTATTGGACTTCAGTTAGCAAAAACTATAAAAGAGATGAAAAATCAACTTTGTGGAAAAGTTAGGTTTATATTTCAGCCTTCAGAGGAAGGTGTTAGAGGTGCAGAATCTATGGTGGCTGCTGGAGTTTTAGAGGGTGTTGATTATCTATTCTCAGGTCATGTGGGATTTATAAGTCAAAATAATGCCATTGGTGTGTTAGTTAAAAATATGCTTGCAACCAATAAGGTTGAGGTTGAATTTAAAGGCAAAAGTGCTCATGCGGGATTATGCCCAGAGGAAGGAAAGAATGCACTTTTAGCAGCTGCTAGCTGTATTTTAAATATGCATTCTCAAGTTCAGTATGGTGAAGGGATAGCAAGATTAAATGTAGGTGTTTTGCATGGAGGCACAGGGAAAAATATCATAGCAGACAGGGCTGTTTTGGAGTTAGAAACTCGAGGTGACACAAATAAAATTAATGATAAAGTAATGGCTATGGTAGAAAATGTGGTAAAGGGTACAGCGCTATCCTTTGGAGTGGAAGGCAAAGTAAACATTGTAGGTTCTGCAAGAGCTTATAATGCAGAAGAAAATGAATTTACGAAGAAAGTTATAGATGAATTAAAGGAGCTAAAGCTGGATATCATAGAAAACTATTCCTTTGGAGCTTCAGAAGATATAACAGATATGTTGGAGGAAGTCGAGAAAAATGGTGGAAAAGCTATGTACTTTATATTTCCATCAAAGATAGCAGCACCACATCATAATCCTAACTTTGATTTTGATGAAGAAGCTTTAGTTGTAGCACATAAAGTTTATGTAAAAATGCTAGAGAGCATTTGCGAATTTAGAATTTAGAATTTAGTATGAAGGAGATAATTTCTGCGAAATTATTTTGAATTTATTAGGTGAGTTTTCTTTAAGATCAGAAAAGTAAAGAGAATAACTACATTAAATTAAAGTAATAAAAATAGAATAACAACATTAAAACAGAGTAACAAAAAAAGATTAACAAAAGTAATGAATACAAGAAAAAGGGACGTGAAGTTTTGAAGGATAAAATGCAAGAGGTTTTAGAGCGTTATTATGGATATAAGGAATTTAGACCTGGTCAAGAGCAGGTTATTGAAAATATTTTAGAGGGTAAAGATGTACTTACTATTATGTCTACGGGTAGTGGTAAGTCAATTTGTTATCAGGTTCCAGCTCTTATTTTAGAAGGGATAACAATTGTTATTTCTCCTTTGATTTCTTTGATGAAGGATCAAGTTGATGCCATGAAGGAAATGGGTATACCTTGTGCTTATATAAATAGCTCTTTAAGTACTATGGAGTTTAATGGAGTTTTACAGGGGATTAAAGAAGGCAGTTATAAGGTTCTATATATTGCACCAGAGAGACTTGATAGTAATGAGTTTTGTAATGTTGCGGCAGGAATTAAGATAAGTCAGATTGCTATAGATGAAGCACATTGTGTATCGCAGTGGGGTCATGATTTTAGATCTAGTTATAGAAGAATATCGAGTTTTATTGATAGACTCAGTGTTAGACCAATAATAACAGCTTTTACTGCTACAGCATCAAAAGAGGTAAGACAGGATGTTGTGAAGCTTTTGAGACTTCAAGATCCAAAGATATTTATTACAGGTTTTGATAGAGAGAATTTATCTATAAATATTATTAAGTCAGAAAATAAGAAGAAATATCTTCTTAAATATTTAGAGAGTAATAAAGGACAATCAGGGATAATTTATGCAGCTACTAGAAAAGAAGTTGACAATGTATATAGAGAACTATCTGCTAAAGGGTATAGTGTTTCTAGATATCATGCTGGTCTTTCTGATGAAGAGAGAAAAACAAATCAAGAAGAATTTATTTATGACAGAATTAAGATAATGGTAGCAACTAATGCCTTTGGTATGGGGATTGATAAGTCGAATATTAGATTTGTAGTTCACTTCAACATGCCTAAAAATATTGAGGGATATTATCAGGAGATTGGTAGAGCAGGTAGAGATGGTGAAAAAAGTGATTGTGTTCTTCTGTTCGCACCAGGAGATATCCATACTCAGAAATATTTAATTGAGGTGGGGATAGAGAATCCAGATAGAAAGAATAATCAATATAAAGCTCTTCAGCAAATGGTGGATTTTGTATATAGTAATGACTGCTATAGAAAATACATTTTAAATTATTTTGGAGACAACTATGATAAGGATTGTGGTAATTGCAGCAATTGCTTAAATCATGGTGAGGTGGTTGATAAAACAGTTGATTCACAAAAGGTTCTATCATGCATATATAGAATGAAGAGAAACTTCGGAGCTACAATGCTGATAGATGTTCTCAGAGGTTCTAAAAATAAAAAGGTCTTGGAGATGAACTTCCAAGAGATATCCACCTATGGAATTATGAAGGACTACTCAGGAGAAAATTTAAAGAACTTCATCAATACCTTGATATCTCATGGATATATAAGCCAGATTGAAGGAGCTTATCCAGTGCTAGCTCTTAATGATAGATCTATGACAGTACTTCGAGGTCAAGAGCAAGTGCAGTTTAAAGAGTTTAAGGTTGAAGTTAAGAAGTCTGTTAGCAATGAACTATTTGATATATTAAGAGAACTTAGACATAATATGGCAAAGGATGCAGGCATACCACCGTACATTATTTTTGGAGATGGAACACTTAGAGAGATGAGTACTAAGTATCCAATAAACAAGGATGCTTTCTTAGATATATCTGGAGTTGGAGAAGTTAAGTATGCTAAGTACGGAGAAGCCTTTAAAGATGCAATAAAGAAATATGTGAAAGAAAATAATATTGTATTAGAAGAAGATAAAGCAAATGAAACTGTGAAATCAGAGAAAGCTGTTAAAGCAGAGAAAACTGACGTGCAAGAAAATATTGCAAGCAAGGTAGCAGCAACTATTAGTGAAGATGACAATGATTTTTATGTGAATACAGATGAAAAATTATTTGAAGCTTTAGTTCAGCTTAGAAAAGAATTCGCAGGTAAGGAGAGAGCATTCCCACCAACAATTATTGCGAAAAATACACTAAAAGAAATCAGTGGGAGATATCCGGATAGACTTGAGAAGCTTAAAGATATTGGGGGATTTGGTCCAAAGAAGATTGAGAGATATGGCGAGAGAATAGTAGAACTTGTTGTTAGCTATATTGAAAAAAATAATCTGCAGCCTGAGTGGAATGAAAAGAAGAGAAAGAGACTTGTTTTAGATGGAGATGAAAGAAAGAATAATGAAATAGCTCTTGATATGCTTAGTGACGGTTCAACCCTTAATGAAGCTTCAGATGAGCTAGAGGTTTCGATATCTACAATCCTTGGATATGTAACAGATTATATTGAGGAATTTGGAAGACCTCAGTTCCAGATAAATCTAGAAGAACTTTTCACAGAAGATGAAGAGAAAATTATAATGGAAGTTTGTGAAAGAGTAGGCCATGATAAGGTTAGTAAAGTTAAGGCTGAACTTCCAGATACAATTAAATATGAGTCAATTAGAGCTGTTATCATAAAAAATTACTTATAATAGTTTAGGAGGGCAATATGGAAACTTTGAATTTTATAAAGATGGAGGGAGCAGGAAATAATTTTGTAGTATTTTCTGACCTGGAAAATAAATATAAGGATTTAAATAGTCTCGCTAAAAAGCTGTGTGATAGAAATTTTGGTATAGGCGGAGATGGTATTTTAGTTGCAAGACAATGTAATGAAGCAGATATAGAAATGATAATTATAAATGCTGATGGATCTTATGCAAGTATGTGCGGTAATGGAATAAGATGTTTTGCAAGATTTGTTTATGAACAAAACCTTGTAAAGGACAAAACTTTCAATGTTTTAACTGGAGATGGAGTTAAGAAGTGTGATTTAATTTTTGAGGATGAAAAATTTGTAGGGGTTAAGATTAATATGGGCTATGGAGATTTTAATCCAAAGAAAGTTCCAGCTAATAGTGAGGATGAAATTATAGAAAAGAGTATTGAAGCTAATGGCAAAGAGTATATAATAAATAGTATTCACTTAGGCGTTCCACATACAGTTATTCACACAAAAGAGAGTGAATTTGATGTAGCAGAGGGAGAAGCCATAGAGAAACATAAACTATTTCTAGAAGGCACCAATGTGAATTTCTGTAGAATCATAAATGATAAAGAAATTAAGGTTGATACTTGGGAGCGAGGTGCAGGTCCAACCCTTGCATGTGGAACAGGATGTTGTTCTGCTGTAGTAATTAGCAATAGATTAGAATATGTAGGAAAACAGGTTAAGGTCACAGCACCGGGCGGAATTCTTAATATAGATATTGAAGAACAAGGAGTAATGATGACGGGGCCAGCTAAAAATGTATTTATGGGAACTATTGATTTATAAAGGATTATAAAATTACTTTATTTGAGATAGTATCTTTAATAGTGTAAGATATAAAATTTTAATATTAGTTGGAAACGCGAGATATAAAGTATCTTGCGTTTTTTAATTTTATATAACTGACTACCTTTTCAAATATATGGCAACGCTTAAGGAGTCGTGACTAGGTGAAAGGGGTTGGGTTAGTGGAATTTTATGATTTAGATTTAATGTCAATAAATAGAGCTGCTTTGGATGTAGTTCCAAAGGCATTGTGTGAGGAATATATTATTTTCCCCTATGATATAAAGGGAACAAATTTATATTTGACATCAGCTAAGGGGTTATCAAGTGAGCAGGTAAAATACTTGAGCTTTCTTGTTCGAAAAAACATAAATTATAAGCCAGGGAGAGAAGAACAAATTACAACATATATTAATAAGTATTATGAAGAGAATTATAGAAAAAATCTAGTGAGTAAATTTAATAAGGGAAGTAGAGCAAGTTTAAATGAGAAAGTTAATGAAGCAAAGGGGCCAATAGTTTTTCTCATTGATTCAATAATTCGAGATGGAGTTATTAAGGGAGCCAGTGATATTCATATTGAACCCTTGGAAGGAATCATAAGAATACGATATAGAATTGATGGGGTACTTATTAAGTCTGCAACAGATATACCAAAGTCAATGTATGATAATATCGTTACAAGAATTAAGGTTATGGCTCATATGGATATATCTCGCAGGTATGAATCGCAAGATGGAGAAATAAATACTAAAATTAGTGGAGAGAGCTACGATTTCAGAGTCTCTATTCTTCCAACGATTCATGGAGAAAAATTTGTTATAAGAATTCTAAAGAGAACGGGAAGTCTTTTGAGATTAAATAGCTTAGGTTTCAGGGCTGAGGATTATAGACTTCTAGAAAGTATTCTTAAGTTCAAGCAAGGTTTGGTGATAATTACTGGACCAACAGGGAGCGGTAAGACGTCAACTTTATATGCAATGATTAGAGAATTAAACAAAGAGTGTAGAAATATAATTACCGTTGAGAAGCCTGTGGAATGTGATATTGAAGGTATAAATCAAGTGTCTATAGGTACAAAGGGGAATTTAGAATATGGAGAGGTCTTAAAGTCAGCATTGAGACAAGACCCCGACATAATTATGGTTGGTGAAATAATAGATAAGGAAACAGCAGAAATTGCTATAAGAGCCTCATTAACGGGACATTTAGTTTTGACTACTCTCCATACAAATGATGCTAGCAGCACAATTAATAGATTGTTGGATATGGGAATTAAACAGGAGCTTATAAATAGTTCCTTAGTTATGGTAATAGCTCAAAGATTGACCAGAATTATTTGTAAGGAATGTAAAGTAGCCTATGAACTACAGAAGGCAGAAAAAAGTATTCTTAAGTTAAAAGATTTAAGGGTAAAGGCATTTAAGGGAAATGGCTGTGGGAAGTGTAATCATACAGGGTATAAAGGGAGAGTTATTGCTTATGAGATTATGGTAATTGGCGACAGAGTAAAAGAAAGCATTAAAAGTGAGGACAATAAAATAATTAGAAATACAGCTATTGAAACTGGAATGATAACTATGGAGGATTATTTTAAGAATCTAGTGCTAGAAGGTATGACTACCGTAGATGAGTATCATATGAATCTTCAGGTATACAATATCGAAAGAGCACTGGGTGTAGATTATGGAATATAAATATAGGGGAATTGATAGTGGAGGAAAAGTTGTTAAAGGGTTAAGAATAGGTGAGAATCCTTGGAGCGTAATAGAGGAATTAAAGGAAGAGGGGATTTCTTGTCTCAAGTGCGAATTGAGAGAGAGTAGTAATAATAAATTATACCATCGTAAAGCATCATATAAGGATTTATCACTTCTTTGTAGAACCATGAAAAATAATTTAAAATCAGGTATCCCAATCACCAATTCTTTAAAACTATCATCTAGGCACATTAAGAATAAAGAGTTAGCGCTAGTTCTAAAATCTATGGTAAAGAACATTGAAGCTGGTGGTACATTAACAGATGCTTTCAATAAAAATGATGATATGTTCTCAGAGTTTTTTATTTCTATGGTAAATATTGGAGAGAAAAGTGGAAACTTAGAGGAAATTTTTAAAAGACTTGAAATTTACGCTGAAAGGGAAGGTAAACGAAACAAAAGCATTATAAGTATAACAATGTATCCAGCATTTATATTTACTGCATCAATAATAGCAGCCTTAGTGATAATAGTTAAGTTTTTACCTAAATTCTTTTCTAACATGAATATTAATATAAAAGAAATGCCATTTATAACTAGGTTTTATATGTCTACAGCAGAGGTGTTAAGTGGTTTAGGATTTTTGGTAGTCCCAATATTTGTATTGCTATTGATAATTTTTAATAC
>DALZNT010000058.1:0-7644 GCA_032005505.1 Clostridium sp.
ATTGTTTATTTCAGCTTTTGAATGAACTCCCACAACACCAATACATTTATGTTCAGTCTTATGCTCAATTGCTAATATTATAAAAGGCTCATTTGTATTAAATTTTTCATTTAGCCAATGTATCCAAGAAAGTGCCTTATTGTAGTTTGCTATAATCTCTTCAACTATTTAATTTAGTAACTTACTAGCTTTTCCTTTCAAAAAATAATTTGCTTTCATTTTGACAAATATTCAAACCATTTATATTGCCATTTTCATCAACTACAAATTCAATCTCTGTATTTACTTTCTTAGCCAAAAATTCATTTTGCGACTTTCTATAAAGCTCTATCGGACTCTGACCTTTAGGCACAATAACCAATGTGCTGCCTTTATTTTCTATATCCATTGCTATATTAGCATCAGACATATATTTTCCTAAATAAGCTTCTATTTCAGACTCACTTAACTCCATAATGGGCTTCTCTTCTGGAATAAAGCCTTTCCAATCATAAACATATGCTGCTGCTCTTTCTATCTCTTCTATTAATAAGTCACTATCTTGCGCATTAGTCATAACAATAATACCTTTACCATTTTCTTTATAGAACACCATATCACTTTCAAAGCCTTGATTGCATCCACTATGTGCAAATCTCAAACAATGGTCTTTCCCACATAAGTGGAATCCTAATCCCATTGAAACATCCCCGTGTTGCCTTAGCATTTCTTCCATTGACTTATAACTTAATATTCTATTTTCTTCACCTTTAAGGATGAGCTGTAATTCTAGACCAAATCTTGCCAAGTCTGAAGGTGTTGTCCAAAGTCCAGCAGCTGCCATTTCAGGATATGCATGATATCCACCATCAACCATGTCTCCATCATAAAAATAGCCCTTTGCAACTTTTGAAATAAGATTATTGGGAAGAGGCTGCTCGTAGGTACTATTTTTCATTCCTAATGGTTCAAGAACTAACTCCTTCATAATTTCAGGGAAAGGTTTTTTTAGAATATCCATTACTGCCTGTTGCGCAATAGTATATCCTCCACCTGAATATCTATATTGTAATCCTGGTATGATATTTACCTTAATAGGGTCAGAATTTGCTGGATACTCTCCATTCAATATCTGTACTATGCTAGGTATTTCGCCATTTATGTTATACCCATCAAAGCCGTGTACTGTTACTCCCGCTGTATGACTTAAAATTTGCCTAAATGTTATCTTTGGCTGCCAACTTCCATTATCAGGTACATTCCATGAAGTAAGATATGTATTTATATCTTCATCCAAATCAAGAATACCCCTTTCAACTAATATCATTACAGCTACTGCGAAAACCGATTTACTCATAGATGCTGCTTGAAACAATGTGTTTTCATCAACAAATTTATCCGTCCATTTTTCTTTTAATCCATAACCCTTCGCCCATTCAATTTCATAATTATTTATGACAGCAACGCTTATTGATGAAGCTCTATAATATTTCATTCTGTCATAAATACTGCCCTTTAAATATCCCTCATTCTTAAATTGTGTATTATAAAGTAAACTCTCTTCAAATTGCTTTATTCTTTTTTCAATAGACATTTCACTACCCTCCTTATATATAAAAATACTGAATATTACAATAATTTTTATTCTTACTTTGCTATAGCTTCTCATTCTCCCTTTGATTCGTCTTTTGATACAAGTACGTAATATGCTCATTTTCTCTAGAATCCAGATTACTTTTGGCAACAATTATCGTAGTATTCTCAACTCTCCAATTCATTTTTACATTTCTAAACCCTGATTTTGATAACATATCAATTTGATTATCAATGGTACACGGTGTATCGTAATGATAAAACTCTCCATCTTGGATGCTATGCCCTTTACGTATTCGCTTATTTTCACTGTAGTAAAAGTCTTCATCCTCCTGCTTTTCTATCATATAATCGCATTCAATGTATTGACCGCCTTCTTTTAGTGCTGCAAAAATTTTTGAGTACAGTTTAATCTTGTCCTCATGTGAAAAATGATGCATAGTTTGAAAAGATATTGCAACATCATATATGCAAGTACCAAAATTATAATCAAAATAATTACCATTGATTAAAGTCATATTTTTATCTGGATGCTTTGATTTTAGTTTATCGAGCATGGCTTGTGTTAAATCTATACCCGTTACATTAATAAATGGCTTAACTTTAAAGATTTCATCGAGTTCTAGTCCAGTACCACAACCTAAATCTAATAATTCAACAGCGTCATGTGGCAATAATTCAGCATTTTAACATAAGCATCTTTACATCCTTCTACTTCATTAAGCATATGCTCATCATATCCATCTACTCGGCTAGTAAAAAAGTCACTCATTTTCTCTATTTGCATTTTAATTTCCCCCTTGAAATAAGCATCCTCTATAAATTCTTCTTACAAAGTTTGTACCACTTAAATTCACGGTTGCTAGCTTCTATGTTATCAATAAATTTAAATCCACATTTCTGTATTACTCTATTTGAAGATTCATTATAAATTAGTGCCATGGCATTTAAAACATCTACATTTGTTTCTTCAAACAAATATTTAATCAATGCTTTGGCAGCTTGCGTAGTATAGCCTTTATTTCTATGGTATTTTGAAATTGCATAAGCTACCTCTCTATTATTATCGCTAGGAAGTTCATCACTTGGACAGGAACAACACCAACCAATAAACTCATTTGTTTTCTTTAATATGATTCCAAAGATTATTGCATGATTTTCAACATTTGGAACAGATTTTAAAAACTCCTTGTTTTTCTTAATGTATATATTGGTCATCCAATCTTCGTACTGCTCTCTTGTCCCTATCCAATCAGGTAAATAATCTATTATCTCAGGTTGTAGTGTAAGCCCGTATAATTCATCCACATCCTCTAATCTAAATTCTCTTAAGATTATATCCTCGCACTCTATCATGAAAAGATTTTCTGTGCTTATACAATTGAAATTTCTCTTATTTTTATCCATATCCATGTCTCCTTTATAATTTAAACAGATAGTTCTAAATATAAAACTAAGATTTTGAAATTAATCCCCTCATATTTTAATATTTAACATAGTTATTTTATCAATATTTTATCCATAGATACTTTGTAAAAAGAATAAATCATTATCAGATGGTTCACGATTATAACGCTCTTTAAACTTTCTTATTACATCCTCTGGAGTAGTACATTCCCTAGAAAGCTCTAGCCCCATGTTTAGTTGGTTGAAATACCCTATAATTTCTTTTTTTGTACAAATTGATTCATGGGAGCATAAACAGTAATCTGCTTCATAACTATCAACAATATCCATCATCTGCTGAAGCTTATTTCTATCATAATAGTTACGTCCACCTACAGTACAACCGTAAGCTGCATCACCTACAAACAAAGTTTTTTCCTCTGGTACGTAGATTATTGTCCCATCTTCCCTATGAGGATTAATCATTTCTTTTATATGACAACTAACCCCGCCAAGATCAATTACTAATTCTCCTTGAAATACTAAATCAAAGTTTTCCAGCTTAAATTCATCTCTATTTTCAATCTCTTTCTTTATACAATTAACTGCATATCCACTTAATATTCCATTTTCTTTGGCTACTTCTAGAGATTCATCATCAAACTTAATTTCTTTGTACATTTCTGCTAATTCACGAGTTTTTTCACTCGCTACGGTTATTGCATCCCATTGTCCTAATCCAAATATATGGTCCCAGTGATGATGTGTTGCCACAACATATTTAACCGGTGAAAAATTCATCTTTTCAATTTCTTTTATAAGAATTTCTGCATGTTTAGGTGAATTACCAGCATCTACAACTAAACAATACTTCTCCCCTTTAACAACCCCTAAAGCAGGTCTCTCAGTTTCATCCTCATTCATTAAATAATATATTCTCTCAGTAACTTTTTCTAACATTTTAAATTCCCCCTCATCTCCCTAGTCTTTTAAGATTCTACATATTTTCACATGTAATTTTCCTCATTAAAGGTGTTTCTATTTTAAATATAAATCAGCACAATTACATATTTTAAATAAATATACATAAAACCCCTTACCAATATAATACACTAAGTATTTTGCAATATTAAATCTAAAGAATTTTTCTTAAATAAAGATGAGCCATAATTCTACTTTGAATTATAGCTCATTAAATATTATCTTGATTTTTCTTTTAGAATTATTCTCTCTATACTCTTTTTAGATAAAAAATACTTCTCAGATAGAGTAGTCTTGTTTGTACCCTTTAGATATTCATTGTAAATATGAGAGTTCCTTATTTCAATTTCATTTCTTGTATTAGTTTTTGATCCCCAACATTGCCTATTACCATGTTTTTTAGGAATATAGATGAACTCCCCCTCAACATATTGTTGAATTAGTCCAATTATCTCTGTAGGTAGTATATCTTTAGCCTTTTTATAGCACATAATGCCCTCCTAAATTTTAATAGTTAATCTAGGTTTAAGCAACGGCTATTCTATTATATTCATAATGTCATAGCTGTTGCTAAGCATTAATAGAAACTGTTCTCATATATGTCCTCCTTATAGATTTAATTTAATAAGTAGTATTTAATTTCCTTAATATTATTTTACCATATAATTAATTAATATCCATATATTATAGAGTCAAATTTAATTTTATTCTTTACGTAATATACCTTATCATTAATATCCAGGATTTAATTAATTTCTTCCTGATAAATCACTTCAAAATCCTCAAAAATTACTAACAAATCCTCAGTGAATTCGTATCCTAGTTCCTTACCATCCTCTTTAAAAAATCTAGCATGTCCCTCTCTCCAAGTCTCTAAACACTCATCTTCACCTTCTCTTTTACAGATATCATAAGTAATATCCTTAAAAGGAAGAATTATAATCTCTTTAGTTTCTATTACACATCTAGGATTTCCATCCCAATCTGTTATAACACTTAAGTCACCTATTTCTGGTACTCTTTCCCCCTCTAATTCATAGGAAACTAAACTACTGCAGGTAGCCTTCTTCTTACCTTCAAGTACAAGGTTCAGTAGTTGATTTGCCAAATATTCTGTAAGTTCAAAATGAAACACATCTATATACTTTTTATTTTTATCGTATCCCCTTGCTTCTAAAAACCTATTCCAAAATAAATCTATTTTATTAATTAAAATCCATTCATATACGCACTTTTGGCGTTCACCCTCTAGATACATATCATTATATGGTGGTAAATCTACTATCTCTTTAAGTTTAAGCCCTGCTATTTCGCAAGTCTTTCGAGATGGGATGTTCTCTGGATTGCAGGTTATTATAAGTCTAGTCATCCCATGTGCAACGGCTACCTCCTTAATAATTTTACAAGCCTTTGCAGCATAATTATTCCCTCTGTAAGCTTCTTCAATGCCATAACCAATATTACCTCCGTAACATAGATTTTCATTATATCCAATTCGGATATCAATAGCACCTATCCCATCATCTGAATCATGTAGCGTAATTCTATATTTATATGAAGGTACATAGCCTTTTTCCTCATTAGCTGGTACTTTTTCTTCAATCCTTAAATCAATCTCACCGTCGGTTAAGTAATCAAAATCTTTAAACTGAAACATCTATATTCCCCCTTGTAACATCTATTCCCTCAACTTGCATCATCTTTATTTATTTCTAATGTATCAATAATTTTCCCTGTACATCCACATATAATTGAGCTCAATACAACAATAACTGTGATTAACTCACGAGATAATCCAATAAAAAATGACTCTTCTATCAGCAAAATGAGAATATATGAAATTACCATACCATAAAATCCGTACTTTAAAGTTTTTATCATTGATTTACGCTCCTAAGTTATTGAAATTTATTATTAGTTAATTAAATCTCATCACTATTTTCTAGCTGAGATTTTAGCTTATCATAGAATTGAATTTGAAATTCTATTTTCTTTTGCCATAACTCTGTTGCTGTTGCGGTGGCAAACCCTAATGATTTGTATTTATTTAGCTTGTCCGTGATCGAATTAACTTTTTCTTTTTTTTGCTCTAAAGTCATTTTATCAAAGTTCATAAACTTTAAATTTTCAAAAATTCTAAAGACATCAAATCGGTCAATATTATCTGCATCACCAATAGAAACTGCAAAAGGAGTTCTTTCTCCTTCAAAATCAGACTTATCATCAACATGTATTGCAATACCATAACATATTTCATCTATGAGCCCTTTTTCAATTCCAATAGATTCTAAAAATGGCCTAGCTATTTGGGCAGAGTATCTTCCATGGTTAATCCTATCATTTTCATTTTTATACTCTAAACAATATGATACATCATGAAGCAAACAGCTAATCACGATTGCTTCTACATTAAAACCTTCTTTTTCAGCTATCTCTTTTCCAATATTAGCTACTCTGTAACTATGCTCTATACGATATCTTTTCTCATCTTCATGTAATTTGTAATAAGAACTTTCCTCTAACTTAAGTTTCAAAAACTCCTCAGTTTGCTTAACTTTATTATTCATAGTAATCCCCCCATTAAGCTCTAATTTTTAACTTTTTAAGACTAAGATTATGAAATTAATTTATTATAGTGTATGTATATAATATCTGCGACAAATTGGAATTCAAAATTTATTTCTTTTTCTTATTAATTGTTACCACACTACAACCAATGGCTATCGTAATGCAAATAACCAAAGTTATAACACTTCCAGTTGACCATCCTCCAAAATTCATCTTTTAGCCCTCCTATTATCAAATTCAGCTATTTAAATTCAAACATTTTCCATAATAACATTATATCATTGCCATCCTATTGTTACAAATTATTCAAACTTATTCCATAAATTCTTGTAAGACTAAATCAGCTCTTCCTTTATAACTATATAAATCTCCTTGAAGATAGTCAATCCTATTGGCATAACTTAATTTCCAATTATTATTTTCTTTTTCAACAGTTAATTGACGAGCAATATTTTTTTCCACATTAGTATTTTTTTCAGTTAAAGTAAAAGATACATCATAACTATGTAGTGCCTCATTAGATGATTCCCTTTGTGTAATACTTAGATTACTTACTTCCGGTTCTATATTGGGTCCAAATCTATCATCTGGGTTATTTGTAGCCTCTTTATCAGGATAAAATGTTCCAATACTCCATCTATTATCGCAAAATGATTTAAATGCTTCACTAGTGAAATACTCTTTATAAAGTTCATTGTCAATGCGTGGGTCTGTAAAGAAAGTCTCAATAAAATTTGTAATTATCATTATCTCATCAGAATTACCCTTTTTTCCACACCCTGAAAATATTAACGGAATAGTTAATATAATTACCAAAATGCTTTTAACAATGTTAGATAGTTTATTTTTCATAATAATACTCCTTTTCATTAATATTCACTAAACAATAATTCACAACTACAGCTTTAAATACTAAGCTTGTTCAACTTTTTATATCTTCTTAATCTATATATCTTTTTATTAAAGGTGTTTCTACTAAGTTCATTTCTAGCTATATGGCTTGGTATAAGTGGCTCCAGAGCTTTAATGATGAAAATGAAATTATAAGGACTAAAAATATGCTAATTCATAGTGCAGTTCCTTTTGTGGATACTGAATAAAGAGCTATCATGTATTAGAATCTATTTTTATTCTATA
>DALZNT010000058.1:7654-22411 GCA_032005505.1 Clostridium sp.
CAAATATATTCCATATAAACTAATATTAGTGTATACTATGCATATTAAGTAAATCACAATAGTATTAAATTCTGAATTATAAAGACATGAAGTTTATGGTATTTGGCGAAGGAGGTCACTATGAAAACGATAAAGGAACATTTTAACGAAGAAGCTATAAAGCATGATAACAATTTTATTATAATAATGACTATGGCTGAGTTTTATGATGAGATAGAAAATCAGATTAACAATTGCATAAGTAAAAAAGATATCCTTGTTTTGGGTTGCGGTACGGGTCTTGAAATCGAACGAATAAAATTTGCTTGTAATGTTACAGCAATTGATATATCCCCAGTAATGATTGAACAACTTATGAAAAAGGAATACTATTACGAGGTGAATTTGCAAACTGTTTGTGCGTCAATTTTAGATTATAATTTCGGTCAAGAAAAGTACGATATTGTTTTGACATGCTACACTTTGCACCACTTCAATGTAGATCAAAACGTAAATATACTCACAAATATTTATAACAGTTTGAAATCAAACGGTATATTTATAAATGGAGATACAACCGCTAAAAACGCTGACGAAGAATCCAATCAAATGAATGAAGCAAGAAAAATATATGGTCATTATAATTTGCCATTTGCTTCATTACATGTGGATGTACCTTTTACGAAAGAAAAAGAAACTTCTCTCTTAAAAGAAGCTGGATTTTCTGATGTTTTAATAGAAAAAGAATGGTCAAAAACAACACTTTACAGATGCACAAAATGAGTATGCTCTGTACCAATCAAGTTCCAATAAATCATGCTCATTTAATTGTATTGCCGCTGATATGACTTTTCCTAAAACAGACATTTCAACTGACTCAATTGACTTAATTGTGACACCATGCTCTTCATCTAAAAGCATCCGTATATAAACGGTATATCCTAAACCATAATATTTTCCTGAGCCATAATCATCCACAGTATCACTAGCAGCTGTAAATATAGGAGCCTGCAAACTTCCACATCTAACATAGTCTGTAACAAATATTCCTGCCCAAGCAATAATCAAAGTTATAACGATTGCTGTTTTCTATAATTTATTTAAATATAACGCATATGGGATTTCATAAAATGTATGTTTAATATTTTTATCTAAACAATGGTGGTCAATATTTTGCAATTTTATTAATTCAGAAAAACCCCAAGACTTATACATACAAGTTAATCTTTCAGCGTTATCATTGTCAGCACCAATTGTCGCTTCTTTAAACCCTTTTTCCTTAACCCTGCATAAAACCATTTGCATTAATCTCTTTCCAATTCCACGTCCCTGAAATTCCTTTTCTACTCTAAAAGCACACAGATATGCTCTATCTTTACCATTTGCTTCTTCCTCATCTTCAGAGTTCCAAAATATATAAAGTTCACCTATCAATGAGTTGTCTAATTCATTTTCAACCGTCCAAAATTCTATGTTTCCTTTTTCAATACCATCAATAAAATACATTTCGGTAGGAGATTTACTATTTCACCATAAATGTTTCAACTCTTTCTTTGAACCCGTGCGAATTACCATCTTCATTCTCCCTTTTAATCCAATTTAACTATTGCTAGTTATCTACGACTGTGAATTGACCAATTATTAAGAAACTCTTTAGCCTCCATTAATATTTGTTTACTGTTGTCAAAAGTCAATAGCTCCTTCATATCCCCATATTTTAGCCATCTAAACTCCTCTATTTCCTCCTGCTGAATGTTTACTGTTTCTTCTAATGATACTCCAATGAAAAAAATAACTTCTTTATAAATTCCTTCAGTTAATTGATATTCTATTTTCGTTCTAAACCCATCTAATAAGGTAACATCTAGTCCTGTTTCTTCAACCACTTCTCTTACTGCTGTTTGTTCCTCACTCTCACCTTTTTCCATATGCCCTTTGGGAAATCCCCAGCATCCGTCTCCTTTGCCTTTTACTGCTAAAAATTCAACTTCTTCAATCAAATTTCTATACACGATTACACCACATGATTTTTCAATATTCATTGTTTACCCCTCCCTAAACTCAACTATTCTGTAAATAGTAATATAAAACGATTATTCCTTAGTTATTTGCCAATTGAAATCTTCTCTACTGGAATATCTCCTAATGGAATAGAATTTCCTTCTATATCATACACACGAATTTCTCCAGAATCTTCAGGAATTATTACTGAAAAAGGTTTTTCAGGGTCAACGGCTATTACTTCAGGTTGCTGTACGCCATTATCTATCTCAATTCTGGCTACTTTCACCTTATTCAGCGATAAAAAAATACTACCTTTTCCATCATAATCAAATCGACGAATACTATCTGAAATACCCAGTAAACCACCACCATAGCAATAAAAATAACCGAAAGAAAATCCATATCTATTTTCATATATAGAGAAGGTATACTCACTCAAATCTTCATTATAAAATAAAGGCTCCAAAATCATTGCTTATACTTTTTGCAGCATACTTGAATTAATCATTTGTATTATTTTTTATAGAATATATTAAATGCGGCATATCAATTTCATAGTAATGCTTTGTAAGCTCTCCACATAATTTCATACCATTTCTTTTTGCAACATTTTGCGATGCAACATTAATATCACGAATTATAGAGTAAACTTCCTCTGCTTCTAAGATTTCAAAGGCATAGTTTTTACATCCAATTGCAGATTCCACTGCATATCCATTATGCCAATATTTCTTTTGAAATAAATACCCTATCTCTAGTACCTGTTCCCTATTACACTCTTGCATAGTTAGTCCACATTGTCCAATCATCTCATGAGTATCTTTCAAAATAACTGCCCATAATCCAAATCCATAATCTTCATAGCGTTTCATTTGTCTATTGAGCCAAGCTTCTACTTCCTCATTACTAAAGGCATGTTCATAGGCATACATCACCTCTTTATCTTGCAATATTTTACATAGAGATAAAAAATCAGATTGCTCCATTTCTCTTAAATATAATCTATCAGTTTCAAATATCATTATGTGTTCTCCTTTTAATTAATCTAGTGTACGCTTTTCTACTTTGCCATATAGACAACTATTAACAGTCTATTACATGCTTTATTTCCATACTTTATGAGTAGACGTTAATATCACTGTAACTATACTAAAAAACTCATTAAAATTATATCTTCCTAAGTAATACAACTTCGTCACATACTATTTCACCAGTTTTAATAAAGTCAAACTTTTCATATAACTTTATTACAACTTCATTATCTGGCTCGACTGAAGTTCTAAGTTCAATATTCCCTAATTCATTTTTTATAAAATCTAGAAACTTTTCAAGTGAACCTTCCCCATAACCTTTTCTCTGAAACTTCTTATCAATCATAAATCTTTCAAACCACCAAGAGTCTACTGGATACTCTTCACTGGCCTTCTCAAATGAATACATTAAAAATCCAATCATAGTATCCTCATCATAAATTGCTAGTGGATACTTATTTTCCTCATAAATTCCTTGGAGTAATGACCACCAATTTGGAGCAACAAAACTTTTTTGTTCATCATGAACTACCAAATCAACACATTCCTCATAATTACTTTTATCTATTTTTCTAAACTCAATATTTATCTCATATCCCATTGCAAAAATTATTAATGATTAAAAATTTAATGAATAAATGTGATGTAGATATTCTCTTTCTCTAAATAAACATGTTTCAATTTTACCCTTAAATTCGAAACCAAACTTTTTAACCAAATCTATAGATTTTACATTATCTACATAGATATGAGCATCAACTTCTCCTATACTCATCTCCTACTTAGCAAAAGACAGCATTGCCTTTAATGCTTCTGTCATATATCCTTGTCCCCAATACTCTACTTGTAAATCATAGCCAATATCAACACAATTTTTATCCCAACAATGGAATCCACATGTACCAATCTTAGTACCATTACTTTTTAATGTTAAAACCCAGCGATGCTGCATTCTTGGCTCAGGCTGTAGATAAAATTTAATTATATCATCAGACTCTTCTAAACTGTTCAAGGGCTCGGCATCAAATAAATACCTATTTATTGCATCATTTGAAAACTGTTTGAAAATAAATTCTCTATCTTCCATGGAAATATTTTTTAACCTCAATCTATCCGTTTCAATTTCATAAAAAAACATGTTTCATCTCCCTTTCAATATAAAATCCTCCATAATATAACTCTTCTTTGTGAATTTGTTAAAATTTATAATTAACAAATGAAATTTTTATTTAAAGAAGTCTTCTTTTCTTAGCTCATAGTCTACTGCTGATTGTAAAGTACCAAATATATATTATTATTATTACGTCATAGATTCTCCTTTAATTTCAACGCCTTATTGATAGTTTCTTGAATAATTGTGCTACAGCATTTTCCTAAAGGATTATATATCTCACACTCTCCATTCTTCATTGCTCCTGTTAGTCTAATAATATCTTTCATATCTTTCGCACCTTCATTAAGAACAGCATTTATAATTTGGAGTTCTGTAACTTGATTGCAATAACATATATATTTTGGAGTTGCGTCTTTTTTAAACCATATGGGAACTTTTACTTTCTGTTTGCTGTAAGATATATCTAAATCTGGACTAAAGTAGACTATACTACATTCTTCGTTCATGCAGATAAAATAATCAGCTTCTTTCATCTGATTTGCTAGTTCGTCAATAACTAAATGTTTAATTGTAATGTTTTTTACCTCTGCTCCTTTAAACTTGCATTCAGGACATAAGCTATTTTTCTCTACTATACCAGTAGAGCTTTGTTCATTTCCTCAACAGGATTTTTTTATTCTTTTTTCTTGCATAGTATTAAACCTCTCCTTAAGTCTATTTCAAACAAATATATTTCATTATAAATTGCTAAGATTGTTTATTGAATACATTACCTCACCATCATAAGAACTATCTTCTTCCTCTATTTCGCATTCAAAACACATTCCCATCTTGTCCAACACTTTCTTTGATACTTCGTTATCTTTATTAACAGTTGCAACTATTTTATTAATATTCATAGTCTTAAAACCATACTCAATAATGGCTTTCCCAATTTCAGTTGCAAATCCTTTTCCATAGTGTTCTTCAAATAGCCCATAGAATAATTCATTTTCTGCAATATCATATGTAAGTGGAAATAGTCCAATAAAACCTACACATTCATTATTATCTTTTGAAACTACTACTAAGAGAAATCCTTTAAAATCAGATAGTGTACTTTCTTTATATCTATTTAATATTCTTTTCATTAATTCTTCACATTCTTCAAGGGTTCTTTCTTTAGCAAATGGAACATATTTCATTATTGCATCATTATTTACTATCCTATGCAATTGATAAATATCAGCCTCAATAAAATTTCTAATCACTAAACGCTCTGTTTCTATTCTTATATCTTCATACATTTTAGTTAGCTCCTTTATTTAGAATTTTTTACCACTACCTACTTATTCAAGTATACATAATATTAATACCAATTTCAAACATTTGGAATAACATGACTCTCTGATCTTTGCAACATCATTGAATTGTGTATTATCTTTTATCATAGCAAGGGTGGTCTTTTGAATAATGAAAACTTAATCCTCTTCACCTTAAACCTTTAGCAATATCATCGTATGCATAAATATAACCCATACTATCACAAGCATATACACCCCCTAATTCTCTATATGTACTTTTACATTCAGGACATATAGTTTTATTTACTGTTGTAGTTTCAGCAAACCATATTAAGCCACATTCACAACAACAAAATTCTCTTTTATATTTTGGTAATTTTAATTCCATTTTCATACTTCCTTTCTTCACAACTTTCTCAGTTCAGCTATATTTGAATTTCGAAATAGAAATACCGTAAAATTCATTTCTGAATAATACGGTATTTTAAGAAATTATTCGGTTTTATAGCTATTGTACCTTTATAGAAGTATGCGAATTAAAAAGTACTGTCAAAATAATTGTGACTTTCTCTGATATTTGCTTTAAAGGATGGAATTGATTCATTATCAATTATATAAATAGGCTTCTGAATTACCTTCAAGTAAGGCTTCTCATTTCGAAAATCTTTCTTGAATATAATATATATTTATAAAAGCTGATACTACAAATTTTAAGTTTATTAATTAAGGTGCTAAAAGTCCTACACCATTTAAAATTGAGCTTTACAAGACCACCATATACCTTGAGATTTAACACTTCCTTTTTATGTATTATTTTCTTTCAAAATCATATAACTCATCTTCATATCTTTCAAGTTCAATTTCAATAATTCCATTATCCCTACACTTAAAAATATCTTTACTTCCAATTGGCATTTTTCTGAGTTTTGAATATTTCGGATAAATATCATTTAGCGTTGCATAACAATATTTCTGTAATTTGTTTTCGGAAATATCAAAACAATGCTTTTTTATAGTTATTTCATCTCCCTCATTAAATATAGGGCAATATCCATTCTTTTTGATTATTTTCATTTTAATTACTGTCTGCGGTTTAATTTCCATTGTTTTTCCCTCCACATTTCCCTTAATATTTTTTTATTTCACTTTAGAATAGTTGACATTGTCAATCTGTCATTTTTGTGGTTGCTGTTCGTTTTATATTAATATTATTCATTACTAAACACCTTCATTTTACCATATAAGAGTATGCTTATTTTTCGAAGTCATTTTATAACTATCTCCATTTCCATACCAGACCCTTCGTATTCATGAGGACGGGTACGAAATCCCAATTTCTCATAGAATACCTCCTTACCTTTCGCACACATAAGACATACTGAAGCCTCCGTTCCCGACAAACTGTTTTTTTTGACATATTGAATCAGTCTACTAACAATTTCTCTCCCGATACCACATCCTTGATATTCAGTTAGGACAAAAACATCGTTTATATACCAATATATTGCTGCATCACCAAGTAGCCTACCCATTGCAACAATTTCATTATCTTTCATTGCTACAATAGAATAAATTGTATTTTGCAATGATTTTTCCCATTGTGCCTTTGGATCTTCAACCCAATTCATTTTCCTTTGAAACAAAATAACATCTTCTGCTGTAAGTATATTCTCTTTATAAGTAAGATTCATATATATCCTCCTCCCATAATATAAATAATCCTCACGTTGCTTCTCAACGTAAAATTCCTATTTCCCAATCAGCTCTATCTATTGGAATTTATCTAACTTTAAGATGATTACATTTTATCAATCTGCCTTATTATTAAATCTAAATATTAACTTTTCTCCATCATAGGTTGCACCTAATGATTTTTCAAAATTACCCGAAGTATAATTATTTATAGTTTTATTCCAAAATGACTGACCTTTTTGATTCAAATCAGTAGGATTAGTATAAACAATCCACTTTCCTGAGAACTTGCTAAATATTTCTTTAGCTGCAATTTCAGCAATTCCAGTTCCTCTGTAAGGTCTAAGAATAAAATAGTCATACATATTATAATCGCAATCCTTTGGCACATATTGCTTAGACCCTACTAATGCAAAACCTGCTGGTCTCTCATCTGCGTATATTATAAAAGGAAAAAGTATTCCTTCCTTTTCAAACCAAATATTTTGAACATCATATTGTGCCATTAAGGTTTTTATAGATTCTTCTTCAAAAATACCATATTCATTTGGTAAAGTTTGATATATCTCTGCTATATCATGTAGATATAAAGGATATATATTTTTTATAATATTTGAGTTATTTTTATTAGCTAGTACAACTTTAAAATTCACGAACACCCCTCCTGTTTAAAATTAATATCAGTATATCAAATGGATTCAACAAATTCCTTTTTATCTTCGTATTATTAATATAACTTCATATTCTGCTCACATACAGTATATAGCTTTTACTAATTTCCTTTATAAACTTTATGATATTCTCGCTTTAAAATACTAAAATAGAATTTGTCTACCCATTTATCTCCATATTTATATTCTTCATAACACCATAATTCTGAATTACTTTCTTCATCACATATAAAATCCATATATTCATTTGTTACAGGAACAAGTTCAATTCCCATGAAATACCTATCTCTACATCATTATGATTATCAAAATGACCAGCCAGTTTAGGGATCTTAATTGATTTTTTAAAGAAATAGCCTACTTTTTTGTAAAATCTTACATCACACTTGGATACCATGAACTTTGAACATTTACTATTAATATATTTTCATTATTGGGTGAGGTATATTCCGCCAAAGTACATAATCCATCATCTAGACCATTACCAATATATAATGTAAATCCATAAATAAACAAAAATATAACTGTTACTGCCATGAAAGAAGCTTTACCAACCATCAATGCTAAAAGTATAGCTAAAAAAGAATATATGGCAATATATGTGTAAATGATTTTTTCATCATTCATTAGTGTAATTCCAAATTGTGCATTAAGAAATAATTTTATTGCTGGTATTAAAATTAATAAAGTAATAATAAAATATTTTACTATTTTAATTTTATTTTTCTTCAGATACATCACTCCTATTTCATATATTTACGTCACTTAATAAAACAACTGCCAATTTTCATCCTACAAAATTTTCCATAGACATATTATACCATTAACATATTTATGTTACAAATTATTCAAACTGCACTTCAGTAATTGGTCGCAAACTAAAGCCATTCTTTGGATTCTTTCAGCTTTTCTTTTGGTACTGCCTTTTCGTTTTCAATCTCATTGAGATATTGCCTTGTAATGCCGACAGCGGTTGCCAGTTGGTTTTGAGAAATACCATAAGATTTACGCATTGCTTTTAATTCTTTGCTAAAATTGTTGTTTTTCATGTGTTTTCCTCCATTAAAAAAGCACATGTCAACTTTTTCATGATTTGTTGACACATGCCTGTATGATTAATATGTGCTGATAAATTCAGCGGTTTTGTTGTTTTTGATACAGTATTGCACGGTACTTATCAGAGAAAGAATAATAAACAGATGTAAGACGATGTGATACAAATCGGGTATGTAGATAGAAGATGATGGTATTAGTTTTATGGTATTCGCAAAATACTTGATTTTTCCTTTCCATGGTCCAAATATCGTAAAAAACCAATGAAAGTAAAATTGAGTCGCAAACCACATAAACAACCATACAGCAAGAATATATTTTCCGACCTTGTCATTTGCAATAAACCAGATAAATGCCACTAAGAAAATTGCAAAAAATATGCCATCGTCCATGTATGACCTTGATACTAAAATATTATTTCTAAAACTCACGCCAATCATATCAAAAAAGAACCATATCAGTAAAATTACATTAAACACAAAAGGTATTTTTTTATACCTATCCATTATTGCCCTCCAATACAGGTTATTAAATTTTCTTTTCTAAATTCCGAGGTATTATCATCATAAAAGACCACATAGCTCATTAGGTTGGCTTACGCCCTTTGAAAAGAGGTATTTTTAAAATAAATCGAACTAAGTGTTACAATTTTGCTTGACCAGGTCATAGTTAATAAATTCTTTTACTTTATGTCAGCTAATCTAATTTAATCCTTCATTTTTTTTGAATATAGTTCTACCCATACAGGAAAAAAACCAGCATTTATAGCAGTATTCCTAGAAAACATATGAGATACTGAAGTTCCATAAAAAGGTACCTTTCCACGCCTTAAGAGTTCCTGTTTTAATATCCCAACGAGATTTGTCCCAATACCTTTCCCTCTATATTCAGGCAATACATCAATCCCAATCTGATGTAAAGTTTTACTATCTTCACTAGCTCCAGCCATACCCATAATAATGTCACCGTCAAGAGCTGCAACGCCAAGAACATCTGGGAAATTGTCCTCGAAACCAAAAGCTTGACCAAATCTACTATCACCTTGAAATTGTAATATCTCATCCTTTTCAAACCATTTAATTTTAGTAAGAGATTTAATATCAGATATAACTGGATTTGGTAGGTAAAAGTTAGGCATTTCATCAATTTCATGACCAAATTCTCTTAATTTATTGTCTATAGCCCTAACATTACCATAGTCAAACAACCAGCTTGCATCTTTATTTAAAACCTTTTTTTCAAGCCATGGTCTTATTTTTTCATCTGCACAGATTATTGCCTTTCCTTCTATACACAGTATTTTTAGGAAACAGCCATCACTTTCATAGATACGCCTACCCTCTATAAGTATATTTTCAGTAATAGTATTTCCTTCTTTTTCAAAATCTGAAAGTTCACAATTATAATCAAGTGCCAATTGTTTTTTTGCCATATTAAGTATTTCACTTTTTATATACATATTGTTATATCTCCTCCTTTAATCACTTGAGCACTTACGGAAACTTGCTAATCCCCATGATTACTCTTTTTCTACATTTAAATTTTTTATTATTTCCACCAATTTTTTTGCATAAAAGTATTGATAAATGTATAAAAATTTGCGACCATCTCGTAAAAATACATTTATCAAGAGGGTTATTTTATACTTAAAAACTGGATTTCCCATGCTGATTATCAACAATTTCTTATTTCGAATCTCTCTTCATTCTACAAAATTTTCCATGGACACATTATACCATTAACATACTAATATTACAAATTATTCAATAACTAACCCTAATCTAAAATCTCTCTTTTACTTTTCAGCAATATAAATTGCAAAATTAAAAGAGAGCATTCAAGCTCTCTAAAATTCACAATATGCTAAGATTTAGAATTAAGGTAACTAATGATTATGCTCATTACCTGTATCATCTTATTTTTTCGTATGTATCTTTTCCATTTACCCAATTTTTTAGATTCTGTAATCTTGCTCCATTATCACCATGTTCAGGGTCGTGGTAGGCATCAATTAGCATTTGACAAGGAAGCTCTTTACAGAATCCACAATGTTCAAAACCTCTTTCCATACAGCACTTGGCAACTTTGCATTCACCCCAAAATATTCTGGAAGAACATGATTTACACCCTTGGCAGTTCATTTTATCTTTCCATTCGCATATACCACAATATGTACCACACATTGCTTTCATCATATTATCCATATTAATTTCTCCTTATAGTAATATAAATAATCTTTATCTCATATTTTAAAACTATTATTCATTACTAAACACCTTCATTTTACCATATAAGAGTATGCTTATTTTTCGAAGTCATTTTATAACTCTCTCCATTTCCATACCAGACCCTTCGTATTCATGAGGACGGGTACGAAATAAAAATACCGTATATTCAGTTTTGAATAGTACGGTATCTCATTAATAATTTTATCTTCTAGGATTTTCAAATGAAGGTGGTGTTGGATTTGGAGCTTCATGAGAAGGCCCTGGTGTTGATAAATCAAAATATAGTTTAGAGTCTTCAGTAACACCAAAGTCCTTATTTGAACCACTCTTTTGTACTTTATTTAGAGCTTCTCTAAATAATGCATTATGAGCTTCTTCTCTATTAAGTAGAAAATCGATTGTTGCTCTTACTTCCTTATCTTCGATTTGTCTATAAAGATATTCATAAACAACTTTAGCTCTTTGTTCAGATGCTATATTAGATAATAAATCTGCAACTAGGTCTCCAGTAACAGTTACATAATTAGCTGTCCATGGTGCTCCAGATGAATTTATCAATACTGGTGATAAACCACATTGTACATGTGTTTGAATTTCTCCATTATCTACCGCTTGATTATTTACATCATGCCCATTTAATAGATTAATTGTTTGTGCTACCATTTCCATGTGGCTTAACTCTTCAGCACCAATATCTAAAAATAAATCCTTTATTTCAGGATCCTTTATTCTAAAACTCTGAGAAATATACTGCATTGCTGCTTTAACCTCACCATTTCCTCCGCCTAACTGTTCTTGCATTAATACTGCATATTGTGGATTTGGCTTCTCAACCTTTACTTCATGTAATAGTTGTTTCTTATGCTCAAACATGCTTATTACCTCCTAATAATATAAATTTATCAAATATATTATTGGTTTATCTTTAGAGTAATATTCCATACCATATTATTTAGCTTTCAAAGAACTTATTTTTATTATCTCTTTCATAATTCTACAGATTGTGCAATAAATTATGATTAAAATATCTTCGACAAATTGGAATTTACCTAGTACATTACCTTAAGATTTTTCACTAATTACTTTTTTAGCAACTATATACTTTTTAGCAACTTTTCAACTATCTCAATGGAATTATTGGCTGCTAAGACACAGTTATTTTCAAAAGTTTCTATACCACTTTCATTTTCCGTATCTGTTATTGACCTAATTGCTACACATGGAATTTTATTTGCATAACATACATGTGCAATACTTGCCGTTTCCATATCTACACATAGAGGATTATATTTTTTTATTATTTCAGTACGTCCACTATCATTAATAAATGCTTCTCCTGTAACAATTTTCCCAAAAAATATTCTTTGTTTAAATTTATTTTCTTTCACTATTTTCTTGCAAATTTCAACTAATGTTTTATTTGATTCAAAATATATATTTTCCATCCAAGGATGATATTCTGTTAATATGCATTCATCAACATCATGATATGCAATTTTAGTAGATATCACGGTGTCTCCTATATTTAACCTACTATCAATTCCTCCCGCTACCCCAATTACTATAATATGAGTAACATCAAACTTATCTATCAGTATTTGAGCTGCTATTGCAGCATTAACTTTACAAACACCACAATATAGAGCAACAACATCTATATTTTCATATTCACCACTATGAAACTTTAACATTGCAAAAGATTCTATTTTTTATTAGAAATTTTATCAATGAAAGGTATTATCTCATCTTCAGATGGACCTATAATTCCAATTTTCATATATTCGTCTCCCATTTATTTTTATAACCCTCTTAGTTATCATTAATTAGAATAATCTCCAATCTTAGTCCCTAAATACCAACCTACACCACTAAAAATAAAGAAAATAACATTATAACCTTAACTCTGATCCCCATTCATTCTAAACTTAAGTTGCTAACCGCATTTGTATTCATTTTACCATAAATGTAAATTTATTAAAAATATTTACTATTGATTGTACTCATTAGTCATGTAAAGCACATTCGTCGATTCTGCGAACCACACTATTGGTATATGCAGTAAAATACTTCAGCCAAAAAACATTAGCGGTAGAATTAAAGCTTTCAAAGTCAACTCCTAACATTTTATATCCTTCTGCCTTCAATTTCAAAATTGTGAAATTAAGCAAATTCTGATAGATGTTCTTTCCACGATATTCAGGAAGGCAGAACGCACCACATATATTACACATGTCAGAAACTTCCGTGGCAAAATTTTCTCCACTGCCAGATACCTCTACGAAGGCAATCGGCTTTTCTCCTTCCCCGGCAACAAATAATCTTGTATTGCGTGCCTCTGCACGAGCTAACCAACGTGCAAACTTCTCTTGTGTAGAATACATAAAGCAGGGACTATTCCCCAAATGCTCTGATAACATCTGACGCATTTCTCTTATCTTCATAACATCTGCTTTGGCAAGCTCTTCAAAGTGAATTTCATCACGGCATTGCAATTCCAAGCCTTCCATAGGTCTAATCGCATCTACACAACGAAGCCCAAAGCCATATGTAAACATCGCATTTATGGACTCAATATCGTGTGCATATAATGCTATTGCATGATACGCAATGTTATGCTTCACCCATTTTTCAGCGGCTACTTGATACATTCTTTTGTATATCATGCTTCTATTTTCTTTTACAGAACCATGTGCATGAATCGGTGAAAATGTTCCCTTAGCCTTTGAATCAAATGCATTTTCCCACGGTTCGTAACAGCATAAAAATCCTACCATTCTGCCTTTATCAAATACTACAACACCTAATCCATTACTTGCAAAATGCTCTAAGTCTGGAAGAATATCTATAGCAGGCAGTATTGGTACATACTCACGCTCCTCATTATAATTAGCAATAGCAATTAACTTTGCATCCTCCACATGTTTCATTTCAAAATCGAAAATTCTCATATTAATCCTCCATTCAAATATGGAGGGTTTATTTTGCGCAAACCCTCCTTATTGGATACGCTTATAATCCTGTACAATTAGTATTATTTATGACATATATCATATGATCAGTCCATGCATCAGATTCGAAAATAAATCCTTTTCTGATACATTCAAACTTCATTCCCGCTGCTTCTGCTGTCTTTTGAGAAGCTATATTATCCAAATTTATATGTGCCTCTAGTCGATGAAAGCCCAGTTCCTTAAAAGCTATATCATTCATTACCTTCACCATCTCACTTCCATAACCCTTACCCCAATGCTGGTTGAGTAGCCAATACCCAACTTCTGCCCACTGAAAATTCCTTCGCTTAATAGTTTTTATAATAACTCCACCGATATAACTCCCATCTTCTTTTTTAAATACTTTAAACTCATATGCCCTATCACTTTTTGCATATTGTACTAAAGTATCTGCAGTTTCCTTACAGAATGCTTCTGTAAAAACATCTGTTAGTTCAATTTCATCTACATCATATTCGTTTTGCTGTGTACCCTGTTCTTTCAGACTCTCTAGAATAATTTCAAAATCATCTTCCCTCATTGGCCTGACTACAAGCCTTTCAGATTCTCTTATAATACTCATAAAATCCATTCTTTTATCCCCCCACATAATTATAGATCGCTCACGGAAACTATCAAAGCATGTGACTACTCTGTTTTGATATTTACCCCAACCCCAAGCATTAAGGCACAAAGGAAGACTATTATACAA